>JAGQIT010001088.1 GCA_020431135.1 Myxococcales bacterium
GGCGCCGCTGTCGATCGCCGTGCCGCCGGCGAGCGGCGTCGCGCAGTCCGCGTCGGCGCAGAAGTCCATCTCGCGCAGGACGATCTGGCCGCTGTTCGCCTGGACGACCGCGTTGCGGACCCGCCACGCGGTCGGGAAGCGGTCGCGGACCGCGACGTCGAGGGTCAGCTCCGAGCTGCTCGGGACGTTCGAGAGGAGGTCGGCGACGACCCAATCCTGGGCGATCACGTCGTAGTATTCGACGTAGTAGCTGTCGACCGAATAGACGACGTTGTCCGTCTTGAGGTAGAGCCCGGCGATGTCGCGGATATCGCCGTAGTCCATGCCGATGTAGGACTGGCCGGCGACGTCGGCGTCGAAGGTCTTCCACAGCGTCGACGTGTCGTCGTCGAAGGCGTTCTCCGGGAGCGACCACGACTTCGAGGCGCCGCTGTCGATCGCCGTGCCGTCGGTCAGCGGCGTCGCGCAGTCCGCGTCCGCGCAGAAGTCCATCTCGCGCAGGACGATCTGGCCGCTGTTCCCCTGGGCGGCGGCGTTGCGGATCCGCCACTTGATCGGGAAGGTGTCGCGGATCTCGACGTCGCGGTGGAGCTCGGCGCCGGCGGGCAGCTTGCCGATGAAGTCGGCGGTGACCCAGGTGTTGGTGTTGGCGTCCCAGTACTCGACGAAGATCGCGCCGACCGAGTAGACCACGTTGTCGGTCTTCAGGTAGATCCCGCCGACGGCGACCGGCTGCGGGAACTCGAGGCCGATCCACGACTGCCCGGCGACGCTCGCGTCGAAGGTCTTCCACAGCGTCGAGGTGTTGTTGTCGAAGGCGTTCGCCGGGGCGCTCCAGCTCTTCGACGCGCCGCTGTCGATCGCCAACCCGTTGAGGGGCTGCGTGCACTCGGGGTCGGCGCAGAAGTCCATCTCGCGCAGGACCCACTGGCCCGAGTTCTGCTGCGGCGCGGCGTTGCGGATCCGCCACTTGGTCGACTGCACGGCCGCGCCGCTGCGCATCTCGACGCCGTCGTCCAGCTCGTCGATGAGCTCGCCGTCGACCTCAACGCCGTCACACGCGACCAGGGCGGGGGCGAGGGTCAGGACGGTGGCGAGGGAGAGGAGGGAGGAGAGCGATTGTTGGGTGTTCATCTTGGCCTCAGTACGGTGCTCGGGGCCCCGCCGAGTCGGACACCATGTCCAAGGCCTCGGCCGGGGCGCGGGGGCTCGCGTGCGGCGAGCTGCACCCTGGGAATCACGGCCTCGGCGACTTCTCTTCACCCGGCATCAATTTTTTTTCCCGCGCCCACGCGCGACGCACGCGACAGCGCCCCACGGGGGCGCCACGGGGCTCTGCGCGCAGCTCAGGGATTTCGCGAGGGAGCTCTCCGAACTCGGAGACGCGTGCCTTCGCGCCGCCATCGTCGTCGATCACGGCTTCGTCACGACGCCGCTCGACCGGGCGCGCGCCGAGTCCACCTCAGGCGCCGCTGAGGCGATCGCGCTCGGCGTCGGTGCCGACCCAGGCCTCGCTGCCGACGATCCGATCGATCGCCTCCTCGAGCTCCAGGAGGGCGGCCGGCGCCGTGACGTCGCCGAGGTGGTGGACGACGCTCTTCTCGCGCCCGCCCTCGCGGTAGGTCGTGACGATCACCGGGAGGTCGCGGTAGCGCGGCCGGGTGTAGCGTTCGGCGAGCCCGGAGAAGCCGGCCGCCGCGACCGCGCCGCGGAGCTCCGCGAGCGCCGCGGGATCGAGCTGACCGCGCCGCGGCCCGCTGGCGGCGACGAAGTGCTCGCCGTAGTAGAGGACCCCGCCGTCTTCCGCGACGCGGATCCAGTAGGCCGGGCAGAAGCCGTAGCAGCCGCGGCGCTCGAAGAGGAGGAGGAGCGGGCCCTCCGCCGGCGCAGGATCGACGAGGGGCGCCAGCGAGGTCGCGCAGCCAGAGCCCGCGCTCACCGACCCCAGGACGAGGACGAGGGAGAGGCCGAGGCCGCGGGCCCTCCGTCGCGGCGCGCCCGTCCTAGCCGCCGCTCGGGGCATCCGCGCCCTCCGTCGCGCCCTCCGTGGGCGCGCTCGTTGCCTCGGTCTCCGACGTAGCTCTCGCCTTCGCGGCGGCCTCGGCCTGCTTGGCCGCCTCCGCCGCCTTGTCCTTCTCGGCCTCCGCCGCCTCGGCCGCGTCGAGATCGCCGCGCGCCCGCCCGAGCGGCCGGTAGATCCCCTCGAACCACGGCTCCCAGGTGTCCCCGCCGTCGGCGCTCGTCTCGATCGTCTGGCGGACGTAGGCGCCCTCAGGTTGGAGGGTCATCCGCGTGCGCAGCGAGGTCCCGTCGCTGAGGATCATCTTGCCGGCGAAGACCATCGCCCCCGCCTCGATCCCGCCGACGTAGGAGATCAGGCGGCCGCGCTCGTCGACCCACTCCTGGCGCCAGCGATCGATCGACGGGTCGTAGAAGTTGAGCGAGCGCCCGCGGCCCCCGCCCGCGCCGACCCAGCGCTCGACGAGGGCGCAGCCGCCGAGGCCGCGGTCGATGCGGTTGTTGCCCAGGCGGTTGCCCTCGCCGTCGACGACCTCCCACTCGCCGACCCAGAAGTCGAATTGCCGGCGGGCCTCGGCCGCACAGACGTCGGCGTGGGCCTCCGCGAGGTCCTGCCAGCGGGGATCCTCGACGAGCTCCGCGAGCTCCGGCGCGCGGGCGAGGAGCCGCGGCTGGGCGCCGGCGGCGAAGGCCCGCTCGATCCACACGAAGGCCCGCTCCTCGTCGCCGAGCTTGACCGCGGCGATCGCCGCCTGGACCCGCGAACGGATCCGCACCGGCGCGCCCTCCTGCCAGCGCGCGTCGTAGATCTCGAGGGCCGCCGCCCAGGCCTCCTCCTTGAAGCGCGCGTCCGCCTCGTCGATCGACGACGTCGCGCCCGGGGTGACCTGGACGGTGCCGTCGTCCGCCGGCCGCGCGGGCTCCTGACCGCGCTTGTCACACCCCGCGAGCGCGAGGAGCACGGCGAGCAGCGGCGGCACGCGCGATCGCATGGGCTCGACGATCTTCGATCTCGAAGCGACGCGCAAGGCGGACGCCCGCACGCGAACGCTTGGCGCGCGCGAACGGTCGCCCGCCCGCGTCGACGCGCCGCGCCCGACCGCGTGCGGACCCGCTCACGTCGCCTCAGGCCGCGATCCTCACGGTTCGACCGCGTCTTCTCGAGAACCAGCATTTCGTCCGCCCTCGCGGAGGAGACCGCTCGCAGACCAGTCGAGGCTGGGATGTTGATCGTCATCCCACACGCGGCCTGACCGCGGACGTCGCCGCACCACAGCGGGCCGCGAACCTTGCCGTAAGGACAGATCGTCTGAACGCCGAGTGATCGCTCCGCGCAGCCTCACCTCGCCGGCGCCAGCTCGAGCTCGACGACCCGGATCTCGCTCTGCCAGTCGCCGGTCGCCCGGTGATAGGAGATGAGCTCGAAGCGCCCGCCCTCGCGGGCGAGCTCTGGGTGGGCGAGGCCGGAGTAGTTGGCCGCGTCGCCGACCCCCGGCACAGTCGCGACGGCGAGCACGTCCTCCGACCACGGCCCCTCAGGCGCCGGCGCGGTCCGCAGGTAGATGTCGTCGTCGAGCGGCCGGCTGTAGATCGCGAGGTAGCGGCCGACGTGCGCGTTGTAGTGGACCGTCAGCATCGTGTGCGCGTCGAGAACCGGCTCGGCGTCGGCGATCGCCTCGCTCCAGCCGTCGCCGTCGTAGAAGCGCCACGCGTCGCGATCGAGGGCGTCCGCCAGCGGCGCCCGCCCGAGGTGGCAGTGCTTGGCCCACGCGCCCTCGCAGCCGTAGGCGTAGAGGTCGTCGTCGACGGCGAGGGCGGCCGAGCCGAAGAGCGGCCAGCCCTCGTCGAGCGGGAAGAGGAGCGTCGGCTCGGCGCTCCCTGGGCGCAGCTCCGGCCGCTCCGGCGTCCGGTCGAGCCCGTCCCAGACCGCGATCGACGCGCCGATCGCCGCGAAGTTCCACTCCCCCGGCTCGCCGTAGAACTTCGAGTAAAACACGAGCACCCGGCCGCGCGCGGGGTCGTCGACCATCGCCCCCGGCCAGAGCATCTTGCGGGCGCCGCAGGGCTCCTCGCAGTTCGGGTCGCCGCCGTCGTGGGCCGCGTTGAACTCCGCCTCCTCGGCGGTCCGCGGCAGGAGCTCGATCGGCGCCCCGAGGCCGTCGACGCGCTCGCTGAAGCCGGTGACGCCGTCCGCTGCGTCGCGGTCCGCGGTCCACGAGGCGGTGTTGTTGCGCCACGCCGAGCCGTCCTCGCCCTCGAAGGCGAGGATCGAGTCGCCGTAGGCCCAGACCGAGCGCTCCCAGGCGAGGACGCTGTAGCCCCCGTCGCGCCCGCGGATCGCGTCCGTCACCTCGAGGGCCCCGAGGTCGCGGGCTCCGACGACCTCGACCTCAGCCGCCGGCGCGCAGGCGCAGAACCCGAGGAGCGCAGCCACGGACCGACGACAGCTCTCCTGTGCACCTCGCATCACCGACCAATTTCTGCGATCCGCCCGGCGAGCGCAAGCGCCCGCGCGCCTGCCCGAGAGGGCATGGCCTGTCCACCAGGATCCACCGACCCGCCCGCGGTCTTCACACGCGCAATGTGCGCGGAGAAATTTGTCCGCCTTCATGTGACGTCCGGCCGACGGGGCGTGTGTAGGGTGCGGAGCGCCCGGCAGGGCTCAACACCGTCCCCCGCGACGCCACGACTCAACAACTCCACGACTCACCTCTGAACACGAACTCCACCATGGACGAGACGATCAAGGAACTCCTCCCTACCCTCACCTCCTACGGACTCCGGGTCCTCGGCGCGCTAGTCGGCCTGTGGGCCGCGTTCCGCGTCGCGAGCTGGCTCTCTGGAAAAGTCACCAAGCAGATCCGTCAGCGCAACATCGACGAGACCCTCGCGATCTTCTTCGGCGGCCTCACGCGCTGGCTCGTGCTCGCCGCGTCGATCATCGCCCTCCTCGGCATGTTCGGCATCGAGACGACGAGCTTCGCCGCGATCATCGCGTCGGCCGGCCTGGCGATCGGCCTCGCCTTTCAGGGCACCCTCTCCAACTTCGCCGCCGGCGTGATGCTCCTGGTCTTCCGCCCCTTCCGCGTCGGCGACCTGGTCAACGTCGCCGGCCAGCTCGGCGTCGTCGCCGAGATCGGCCTCTTCGTCTGCGCCCTCGACACCCTCGACAACCGCCGGATCATCATCCCGAACAGCAAGGTCGCCGCCGACACCATCGAGAACCTGACGGCGAACCCCAAGCGCCGCGTCGACATCGACGTCGGCGTCTCCTACTCCGCGGATCTCCGCGTCGTCCGCGACGTCCTCGAGAAGACCGCCGCCGCGATCCCGGGCCGCGATCCCCAGCTCGGCCACCAGATCATCCTCCTCGAGCTCGGCGGCTCGTCGATCAATTGGCAGGTCCGCGTCTGGTGCGACACCGACGCCTACTGGGACGTGTGGGACGCGACCGTGCTCGCGATCAAGGAGTCCCTCGACGCGGCCGGGGTCGAGATCCCGTTCCCGCAGATGGACGTCCACATGCACAACGCGGCCTAGCGCCGCGCTCGCCGTCGCCCTCGGCTTCGCCAGGCGCCGCAGCACCTCAGTCAGAGCGCAGCGGACATCGTCGAAGCCGAGAGCGCGCGGCAGGGCGCCGCGCCCTCAGCGACGCGCGACGTCCTCTAGTAGCTCGAGGTAGCGATCGGCGAGGCGCGTGCGATCGTAGTCCGCCTCGGCCCGCGCCCGCCCGGCCGCCCCGAGGCGCGCGCACAGCTCGCGATCGTCGGCGAGGCTGACGAGCGCCGCCGCGATCGCCTCGGGATCCTCGGGCGTCACGCAGATCCCGGCGCCGGCGTCCTCGACCAGGGCCGCGGCCCGGCCCTCGACGCCGAGAACGATCGGCCTCGCCATCGCCATCGCCTCGAAGATCTTCGACGGCAGCACGGTCTTAAAGAGATCGACCCGCTGGAGGTGGACGAGGCAGCAGCCGGCGCTGGCGAGGTGCTCGGGGATCGCCGCCTTCGGCTGGCGGCCGGCGAAGACGAGGTTGTCGAGGCCGCGGGCTCGCGCGGCGGCCTCGAGCTCGCCGCGGATCGCCCCGTCGCCGACCACCAGGAGGCCGATGTCGTCGCGGCCGCGCTCGCGCAGGCGCTCGGCGACCGGGATTAGCACCTGGAGCCCCGAGCCCATGCCGACGGTGCCGACGTAGGCGCAGACGAAGCGCCCGCCGAGTCCATAGCCGGCGAGGAGCTCGGCGCTCCCGGCCCGCGGCGCGAAGAGCTCGAGATCGACGCCGTTGGTGATCACGCTGAGGCGCTCGTCGGCGACGCCGCGCTCGCGCAGCTCGTCGGCGTAGCCCTCGCCGACGGTGACGATGTGGGCGGCGGCGGCGTACATCCGTCGCTCGAGGTGCTCGAGGGCCGTGAGCGCGGGGCCCTCCCGCAGCGCGCCGACGGCGACGATCGACGCCGGCCAGAGGTCACGGACCTCGAGAACGAGCGGCCGCCTGCGCATGCGCGCGGCGATCACCCCGGCCCACCCGCAGAAGAACTGCGGCGTCGTCGCCACGATCACGTCGGGCCGCCGCAGCCCGAGCGCGCGCAAGCTCGCGCTCACCATGTAGGAGGCGAAGTTGAGGCTGCGGCGGAGGAACCCCTTGTTGGCGGCGACGTAGGTGCGGACGCGGACCACGTCGATGCCGTCGACGACCTCGCGCGTGAAGTGGTTGCGGTAGCCCGCATAGATGACGCCGTCGGGGACGCTCGGCGGGCCGGTGATCACCGTGACGGCGTGACCGGCCGCGACCCAGCGCCGCGCCATCTCGTGGATCCGCGAGGCCGGGGCGTTCCCCTCGGGCGGGAAGTAGTGGGAGAACACCCAGATCCGCACCGCCCTGCTCTAGCAAGACGGCGCCCGCGCGTCGACCCGGAGCTGCGCATCCCGACAGGTCGCGCACCAGCGGAGCGCGACGCGGAGCCTGAGGGAGGTCCAATCGACAGGATGACAACCCTTGCCCCACCTCCAGCCGACAGATTGTCAGGGCCTGCGGGCCCGAACCCCGCGACCTGGGCTTTGGGGCGGCGTGAAGCGGCGAGCGACGGCTGGCACGGCGCTCGCAAGGAAGGGAGACATGCCGACCTACCCCGCCAGCTCCCCCCCCCCGGCGAGGCTCCGCGACCTCCGTCGAGATCGCTCGATCCTCGCCCTCGCTGCCGCGCTCTGCGGCGCCATCTCAGCCGCAGGCATCGTCGCCGTCGCGGTCGCCTCGCAGCTCTCGACTGACCACCGAGACCACGCCCTCGGCGAGGCGACCGCGACGCTAGCGAGCGCGACGCAGCAGCTCGAGGCCGCCCGCCACGAGATCGCGGCCCAGGATCGCGAGCTCGAGGCGACCCGCCGCGAGCTCCGTGAGCTCCGCCGCGACGTCCGCGACGGCTCGCGCTGCAAGAAGCGAAAGCACGACAAGCACGGCAAGCACGGCAAGCACCACAGGCACGGGCCGCGCCACGAGGGCACCCTGCAGGTGATGCCGGCGCCCGCCCCCGCGACCTTCAGCGGCCCGGTGACGACGACGATCACCCACGCCGGCCTGAGCTGTCCGAGCGAGCACCACTGCCAGCTCCACCGCGAGTTCGTCGACGCGACCCTCAGCCAGCCCGAGGCGCTCGCCCGCAGCGCCCGCGTCGTCCCGTCGATCCGCGACGGCGTCCAGGCGGGCGTCAAGCTCTACGGCATCGAGAGCGGCTCGCTCCTCAAGCAGCTCGGCTTCAAGAACGGCGACCTCGTCCGCGCCGTCAACGACCAGCCGATGACGTCGATGGGCGAGGCGACGGAGACCGTCGTCAACCTCGCCCGCGATCCGCAGCCGACCGTCACCGTCACCCTCGAGCGCAAGGGGGAGGAGCTGACCAAGCGCTTTGACATCCTGTGATCACCAACGCCGGCGCCGGCGCGCGCGGGGCCTCGACCCCCGCGCGCCGCGAGGCTCGGCCGTCGCCGGCCGCCG
>JAGQIT010001089.1 GCA_020431135.1 Myxococcales bacterium
ACGAACACCGTCCGGTGCTCGATCGTACAGTCGCTCGCGCAGCCGTCGTTGTCCACGAGGTTGCCGTCATCACACTCTTCGGTGCCGCCGTTCTGCGCCGTGAACAGGTGCCCGTCGCCGCAGACCGCGTGGGCGCAGTCGCTGGTGCAGGCGTCGCCGTCCTCGGCGTTGCCGTCGTCGCACTGCTCGGTGAGCGCGTCGACCATCCCGTCGCTGTTGCAGCCGCTCGCCGGGCAGTCCGCCGGGCACGAGTAGGGCGTCTCGGTCGCGTCGTCGCAGACCCCGTTCTCCTCGCACACGCCGCAGTCGTGGAGGCAGTCCTCCGCGTCCTCGTCCGCGTCGCAGACCAGGTCGACGTTGCACGGGCCGCCCGTCGTCGTGCTCGTCGTCGTGTCGTCGGTCGTCGTCGTGTCCGTCGTCGTGCTCGTCGTCATCGACGTCGTCGACGTCGTCATCGTCGCGCTCGTCGTCGTCCCGGTCTCCGTCGTCGTCGACGTGTCGCTCGCCGTCGCCGTGTCCGACTCGGTGTAGCTCGGGCAGGCGTTCTTCTTGCACTCCTCGTCGTTCTCCGCGCACTCCCAGCACAGCGTGTTGCCGTAGGGGATGCAGCCGAGGAGCGCTGCGGCGGCGAAGGCCGCGAGCGGGCGAGTTAGGGGGGTGTGCACGGCGTTGGCGGAGGGCTTCGGCATTGTCTCTCTCGAGCGGTCGGTCGCGGGCGACAACTTTTGCGCTGTGCCCCGCGGCTTGGCAACGATCGTCGGGTTGATTACCATCCCGCTTCACCAGGTGGAATCCTGGCGCAAGGATCGACGCCGTGCTGAGCCCCGCCCTGAGCTTGCTGCTGTCCACTTTCGTGAGCTTCTCCGCGGGACCCGCGGGCGACGCGGCGCCAGAGAGCGCTGCGACGCCGGAGCCTGCGGCGACCGCGAGGCCCGAGCCGGCCGCCCGGGGGCCCCAGGCGACACGCGAGGAGCAGGCCTTCCGGCTCTACCAGGAGGGGCGCTTCGCCGAGGCAGCCCTCGAATTTGAGGCCCTCCACGCCGACTTCAGCGATCCGCGCTACCTCTACAACGCCGCGTCGAGCCGCTTCGCCGTCGGCCACTACGCGCACGCCGCGGATTATCTCGCGCGCTACCTCGAGACGCCGGGGCTCGCGGCCGACGACCGCGGGGACGCGAGCGGCCAGCTCTCGGCCGCCCGCGGCAACCTCCGGCCGCTGCGGATCGTCGTCGAGGGCCCGGCCGCGGGCGCGACGATCGCGGTCGAGCACGTCGCCGAGCTGGCCTCCGACATCCGCCCGCCGCTCGCCGTTCAGGGGGCCCTGAGCGACGCGGGGGGAGAGGCGACCGTCGCCCTCGACCCGGGGACGTGGCGTGTCCGCGTGCACGGCGCGGAGGGGGCCGAGATCACCGGCGAGGTCGCGGTCCAGGGTGGCGACGCGACGATCACCCTCACGCTCCCTGCCGCGGACGATCAGGCGCCCGTAGAGGCGTCCATGCGCCCCTACGTCCTCGGCTTTGGCGTCGGCGGCGGCGGGATCGCGGCCCTCGGCCTCGGCCTGACGGTCGGCACCGCGGTCCGCGCGGATCGCCTCCTCAGCGGCGGCGAGGCCTGTGACGCGGATCCCGGCGCCTGTCGAGAGCGCTTCGTCCGCAACCTCAACGCCCGCGCGTGGGGGACGGGGCTCGCGGGTCTCGGCCTCGGCGCGGTCGCGGGCGGGCTCTCGGGGCTGATCCGCGATCCCCGGCGCCGGCGGATGGCGTGGATCATCGAGGCCGCGACCGGCGGCGCGTTGGTGGTCGCGGGCGCGGTCAGCCTCGGGTTCGGCGCCCGCCTGAGCAGCGGCGTGACGTCGCCGAGCGACGCGCGCTGGGACGACTTCGCAAGCTGGGCTGGGAGCTTCGACGATGAGAGCTCCGGCGGCGCCAGCCTCCACTCGATCGGCGGCCTCCTCCTCGGGCTCGGCGGCGGGCTG
>JAGQIT010001090.1 GCA_020431135.1 Myxococcales bacterium
GCCTCGATCTTGGCGACGTTGCTCGTGTAGTTCTTGGAGAAGCGGTCGACGAGGACGAAGCCGGGGCCGGCGTCGCCGAAGTGATCCTGCATCCGCCGGCGGATCGCGTGCGGCAGGCCGTCCATGCCGATCGACGAGTCGCCCATGTGGAGCACACGGGCGACGCCGTCGCGGCGGGTGTTGGCGAGGGCGGCGAAGAAGCCCTCGAGGGCCTCGGGTCGCTCGATCTTCGGCGCTCCGGGATCGAGAACGACGACGTCCTCAGCCGGCAACACGTCCTCGGCCGCGACCTCGCCGGCCCCGCCCTCGAGCGCCCCCTCTGCGGCCTCGGCGAGGAACTCCGAGCCCTCGTTGTTCTCCCCGTGCTCCGCGCTCGCGTCGTCCTCGGCGAGGGCGCGCTCGTCCTCAGCCTCGGTCAGCGCGGCGCCCTTGACCGCGACCTCGTCGGCAGCCGGCCGCTCCGACGCCATCGGCGGCTTGCCGCAAGCGACCAGCGCGACCGCGACGGGCAGCCAGCGTGGGAGATCAGCAACGCCTCGCAACCAACGCATCGTTCGATCCATGCCTCTCGCCCGAGGATAGCACGCGCTCGCATCAGGCCCGAGAACGCGCCTAGACCGCCGCTACGGCGCATCTGCGGGGTCTTCGTTTCGGCAGCGAGAGCGGCGATGATTGACGATCACCGGCCGCGAGGCGACACGGACGATCGACACCACGAGCGTGTCGGCGCCGCTGTCGAGGAGCTCGTACCTCGCGCGACGCGGGCCGTCGTGCGCGGGAGCTCGCGTAGCCGCGACGCCGCGGGCCAGCTCGCGCGCTCGACCGACGCGAGGCGATCGACGCGACCGTCGATCCGTCCGCGGCACCGGTGATCTCGCGCACCCGGTAGTGCTCATCACGTCGGCGGCCGCCGGGCCGATGGCCCGAGCGGCGTGCGACCTCGCGCGGCGGAGCGCGCCCGCATGCGCCCGTGCGCGAGTCCCCGCTCGCCGTCGCAGACGCCCGCCGACGACTCCGCGGCCCCCTTCTCGCTCGCTCGCCGCCCCCGCGACGACCGGATCGCGGTCCGAAGTCACGCTCGCCCCCGTCGATCCGGCCGCCCGCCTCGCTCGCCCGCGGCCGCAGCGAGGCGCAGCGAGGCGCGCACAACGACGACGACGCCGCTCGGCTCGCAACCCCGAGCCGAGCGTGGTGTATGATGACGACCACCTCCGGGGAGGTCCTGTGCGTCGCCATACGAACACCGCTCATCGCTCTCTCGCCCGCGTCGGGCTCGGTCTCGTCGTCGCTAGCCTCGGCCTCGCCTGCGCCACCGGCGAGACCGACTCCAACAACATGTCGAGCTTCAGCGCCGGCAACCAGACCGAGTCTGGGACCGACAGCACTGCGGGTACGGACGGCACGGACAGCGGCAACAGCGACAGCGACAGCGGCTCCGGCTCGAACAGCGACAGCAACGGCACGACGACGAACTCGACGAACTCGACGATGTCGAGCGAGAGCGACAGCAGCGACTCGAACCCGACCTCGACGACCGATCCGACGACCGGCCCCGGCTGCATCGACATGGACGGCGACGGCTACGGCGAGAACTGCGGCCTCGGGCCCGACTGCAACGACGACGACTACAACAACTACACCGAAGAGGGCTGCGCCAACTGCGTCGACATGGACGCGGACGACATCTGGACGGGCTGCGACCAGTACGACGAGAACAAGCAGGGCCCCGACTGCGACGACAACAACGAGAGCGTCGGCCTCGACGACGCCGTCGAGATCTGCAACGGCCTCTCGGAGAACTGCGCCGGCGAGGTCGATCCGCTGCCGCCCGACGACATGTGCCCGACCCAGGGCGATCCGCCCAACGTCGTCTCCTGGCTGTGCGAGCCGCCCGCCCCCGGTGAGGACGGCTGCGTCGTCGGCAGCTGCGACGAGCAGTGGTTCGACGTCAACGGCGACGGCACCGACGGCTGCGAGTGCCAGGGCACCGACCGGACCAAGAGCATCGAGGTCTGCGGCGACTCGATGGCCGGCTCCTTCGGCACCGTCGCCGAGGGCGCGACCCTCGACAACCTCGTCGTCGGCACCATCCCGGCGATCGACAACGGCGTCGGCAACGGCGCGGAGGACTGGTACTGGGTCGAGTTCCCGGAGCAGATGGCCAACGGCACGCGCCCGAACGCCGGGATCAACAAGATCTACTTCGCCCAGAACGACGGCAGCGACTACCGCTTCGAGCTCTACCGCGAGTGCGGCGGCGACGCCTGGGCCGGCAGCCTCGCCAAGGAGTTCGGCGACGGCGCGCCGCCGGCCCTCGAGTGGTGGTTCCAGGACTCGCAGGCCTACAACGCCAAGTACTCCAACCA
>JAGQIT010001091.1 GCA_020431135.1 Myxococcales bacterium
ACGACGAGCCGGCGAGCGCGGGGGAGGGCGCGGCAAGGGACATGGTCGACGTCGCGGGCGCTGCGGGTGAGAGCGCGGGCGCTGCGGAGGCGGAGGTGAGCGGGCGTCCTGCGCACGCGGGCGCCGCGGAGCAGGATCCCGACGACGGCGTCCGCGAGCGCACGCCGCCCGGCGAGTGAGCGCGTGCGTCAGGGGGCTCTGCCGACGCACGTGAACGAAAAAAAGCGGCCCGCCATGACGGCGGGCCGCGGACTCATCGTTGGGGAGGGGGCTGCCCCTGGGGGGACCGGCTGGAGCGGGCGACTGCGACCACCACGAAGCAGTGCGCGCTGCAGGTCGGCGGGGTTCAAGCGGGGCGGCTGGGGGCCGGAGGCGCCCCCGCTTGACGAGGCGTGGCCCCCTCCCAAACGATGAAGTTGTCGAGGATGTCGTTCGAGTTCGCGGTCGTTGATCCGAGCGTGAGCGTGGGCGTGGACTAGAGGTTGAAGAGCTGATCCTCGCGGGGGGTCGCGGGGAAGCAGCGGCGGAGGTCGAGGCGGCCGAGGAGGGCGACGTAGCGATCGGCGCTCATCGGCTTGAAGCGGCGCTGGGGGTGGGAGCGGAACTCGCGGCCGATGACGAGGCGGCCGACCTCGATCAGCGCGTCGTCGCTGAGGCGCCAGATCTCGCGGGCCTGCCGGCGGATGAAGGAGACGAAGCCGCCCGCGCCGCCGACGTAGAAGTCGTAGTTGGCCGAGCTCGACTCGGCGATCGAGAAGTCGCGGATGAAGCGGGCGATCGCCGGCGACGAGGCGGTGCGCAGGACCCCGCGCCCGTCGACGATGAAGTCGGCGATCGGCTGGAGGTCGAAGCGGCCGCGGTCGTCGCAGCCGGCGAGCTCGGCGACGCTGAGGCCGAAGCGCTCGATCTGGCGGCGGCGCGTCGCGTCCTCGCGGGTGAAGAAGGCGTCGGTCTGCGGGTCGAAGAGGCGGTAGGAGGCGAACTCCTCCGGCGCGCTCGCGTCGACGAGGAAGGCGCACAGCGCGTGGTCTGGGCCCATCGCCAGGAGCAGCGGCAGGCGGAGCTTGGCGGCGACCGGCGACGGATCGACGCCGAGGCGGCGGAGGTTGGCGCGCGACCCGGGATCGAGGGCGGCGCGGCTGCTGTAGCGGGCGAAGAGCTCGACGGCGAGGCCGGCCGGGAGCGACGGGGTGCCGACGCCGCGCGGCGTGTCGTCGACCTGGGCGACGTAGCGGATCAGCTCCTCGCGGGCGGCCTGGGTCGTGAGCTCGTCCCACAGCGGCGCCTCGTCGGGCCAGCTCGCGATCGCGTCGCGGTAGGCGAGGGAGTGGCAGGCGGCGGTGTGGAGGATCAGCAGCAGCGAGCCGCGGCGGCGCTCGGCCGGCTCCTCGGTGTCGGCGAGGACGAGGCCGCGGTCGAGCGCGAGGAGGGTGATCGCGTCGACTGTGCCGAGCTCGGCGAGGCCGTGGACGCGCTGGAGCTTGCGCACGGCGGCGGTCGTCGCCTGGCCGTAGATGCCGTCGATCGCCCCCTCGAGGAGGCCGACGCCCTGGAGGCCGCGCTGCAGCGCCTCGACGGCGTCGCCGCGGCTGCCGCGGGCGAGGATGGCGAAGCCGCGGGCGACCTCGACGAGCTCGATCGACGCGCGGAGGAGGGACGTCTGGAGGCGGGGCATCAGACCCTGAAAGCGCGGCTTGTTTGCGCGGGCGATCATCGGCGTGTCCGGCATCTAGAACCCCTCCTGGGCCACCATTGGCCCGGTCGTTAGGGGTAGCGTCCTCACCTCGGCGATCGGATCACGCCGATCTGAAAATCACGACATTTCGCCGCTCTCGCGGCCAGATCAGCGTTGTTTTGCCCGACCCCATGTGTCGCCGCGAGGCGGGGGCGAGAGGCCACAGGAGCCCGCTTCGGGGGTCTTTCCGCGAACGCAGGCCTCGACCCAGGAGGACGCTTGTCCTGGTAGATTCGCGGCATGTCACGGATGACGTACACCTCCTTCGCCGTGGCGCTCGCGCTCGGCGCCTGCGGCGACGAGGAGGCCGGGCAGTCGGCGTCCGACTCGGCCTCGGTGACCGCGGCGAGCGGCCTCACCACCCTCAGCACCTCGGCGGGCACGTCCACAGGTGCGGGGACCACAGAGGGCGGCAGCGGCGGCTCGGAGAGCGGCGCGAGCGACTCCGACAGCACCGGCGAGGTGCCGAGCGTGAAGTGGGACCTCGGCGAGCCGATGGGCTGGGACTTCCCGCCCGACGACGACGGCCCGCCGATCCCGACGACCTGCGTCGAGGCCGAGGCCGGCAAGAGCACCGTCGGCTGCCTCTTCTTCGCCGTCGATATGGACGCCCACGACAGCGTCGAGAACCAGCAGTACGCGGTCGCGGTCGCCAACGTCCAGCTCGACGCGACGGCCACCGTCACGATCGAGCGCAAGCAGGGCGGGGTCTGGGGGGTCGTCGGCGGGCCGCAGCAGATCGCCGCGCTCGACCTCTTCACCTTCAACCTGCCGCCGAACAGCACCGACGACTCGGCGGTCCGCGAGGGCGGCGCCTACCGGGTGAGCTCGGACGTCCCCGTCGTCGCCTACCAGTTCAACCCCGTCGACGGCTCGACCTCCTACCTCTCGGACGCGTCGATGCTCTACCCGGTGCCGGCCCTCGACACGATCAACGACGTCGTCGGCTGGACGTCGATGCAGGACAACACCAACACCTTCCAGCACGGCTACGCGACGATCGTCGCGACCGCCGACGGCACCCAGGTGACGGTCACGCCGGGGCCGGCGACGGCGGCCGGCAACGGCGTGCCGATGGGGCAGCCGGGCGTGCCCTTCCAGGTCGCGCTGAACGAGGGCGACGTGCTCAGCGTCGCCGTCCAGAGCCTGGCGACGTCGATGACGGGGACCAAGGTCGTGAGCAACGACGGCCACCCGGTCGCGGTGTTCTCCGGGCAGGAGTGCGCGCTCATCCCGGCGTCGACCTGCTGCTGCGACCACCTCGAGGAGCAGATCGCAGGCCTGCGCCAGTGGGGGCAGAACTTCGTCGCCTCGCGGATGCCGGTGCGCAACGAGGGCAGCCCCGAGACCAGCCTCTGGCAGATCTACGCCTCCGAGGACGGCACCCAGATCACGATCAATGCCGACCCGGGGGTCACCGGCATCGACAACCCGAACCTCATGCTCAACAAGGGGCAGATGGTCGAGCTCTACGTCGGCGGCCCGCTGAGCGAGCCCGGCGACTTCGAGGTGATCGCGAGCAAGCCGATCGGCGTCTTCAACTACATGACCGGCTCGGAGAACATGCCGGCGCCCTACAGCCAGACCGGCGATCCGGCGATGGTCCAGCTCTCGCCGATCGAGCAGTACCTGCCGCGCTACGTCGTCCTCGTCCCCGGCACCTGGGTGAACGACGTCGCCGTGATCACCCGCGCGGTCGGGGCGACGGTGACGATCGACGACGTGCCGGTCAACGACGCCGCCTTCAACCCGGTGGCCAACAGCGGCTACGAGGTCGCGCGCGTGCCGATCCCCGACGGCGTCCACGTCCTCGACGGCGGCGAGGATCCCTTCGGCGTCGTCATCGTCGGCTACGACAGCTGGGACTCGTACGCCTACCTCGGCGGCACGGGGACCGGGACCATCAACCCCAACCCGCCGGGCTAGC
>JAGQIT010001092.1 GCA_020431135.1 Myxococcales bacterium
CGAAGCGGGCGTGCTCGGCGTCCGACAGGCGGTAGAGGCGGTTGAAGAAGTAGCGGCAGACGAAGACCCAGTAGAGGAAGTCGTCCCAGTAGATCTTGGGGCCGAGGACGCTCGGGCTGCCGAGCACCGGCGCGGCCGTCCGGTAGTTCTCGAGGATGACCTCGAAGGCGCGGTTGTAGAAGCGCTCGTAGCGCTCGGTGAGGCCGTCGACGTCGCCGCCGCGCAGGCGCGCCTTGATGAGCTCGGTCGTGAACGAGTTGGCGAGGGCGATGAAGTCGGAGCCGGGCGAGTAGAGGGGATCGGCGAAGAGGCCGGCGTCGCCGACGAGCGACCAGCGCCGCGGCGAGAAGCAGCGCGCGCAGCCGTGGCTGTAGTGCTTGAGCGCCATGAAGTCGACCGGCGCCAGCTCCTTGAGCTGGGCGTGGCAGCGCGGCTCGTGGCGCTCGACCCAGGCGAGCGCGCGGTCGTAGGTGCGGACGCTGTCGAAGGGGTGGACCTCGTCGTGGACGACGACGCCGATCGACGTGTAGGCCTGGCCGTCGGGGCCGGGCGCGAGCGGGATGTACCACAGCCAGTAGCCCTCGCCGGTGAAGTGCACCGTCGACAGCCAGCGGATGTGCTCGGGGTCGCGGGCGTGCCAGGCCTCCTCGGAGCGCGGCACGAGGTCGGCGACGTCGATCGCCCCTTTGACCCGCCACCAGGCGGCGTTCGCCAGGTGGCCGCTCGGGCGGGTGAGGCCGAGCTTGGTCCGCAGGAGCGCCCGCCGCCCGGAGGCGTCGACGAACCACCCCGCGCGCAGCGTGAGCGCGTCGTCGCCGGTGACGACGCGGACGCTGTGGTCGTCGTCGCCGTCGCCGAAGTTAATGTCCTTGACGACATGTCCCTCGAGGAGGGCCACGCCGTCGGCCTCGACGAACGCGCGCAGGTCGCTCTCGAGGCGGCCGCGATCGGTCTGGAACGAGGGCACGCGCGCGCGCTCGGGGGGGCCGATCTCGTCGCGCTCGTGGAGGGCGTGGGTCTGGCCGCCGCCGGGGAAGAAGCGCAGGCCGTTCTTCAGGTAGTGCTGCGCGCGCAGGTAGTCGCCGAGGCCGAGGAACTCGCCGAGGTAGTGGGCGGAGAGCTCGACCGACGACTCGCCGACCTTGTGGGCGGCGACGGGGAGCGGCCGCCGGCTGCGCTCGACGACGGCGACGGACGCCTCGGGGACCTCCCTGCGGAGCTGCCGCGCGAGGGTCAGGCCCGCGAGCCCTCCGCCGGCGATGACGACGTCGTATCGATCACGGAGCATGTTTGGAGCGCCGATGATACCGAACGCAGGCGATCTCGGCAGGGCGCTCGTCCGCCCTCCCTGAGACGTCCGCGAACGAGCGGCGCCCGGTCCGATGCAGAGGGGGCGCTCCGTGGCCGCTCGGCGCGGCACAGAGCGCGTGCGGCGAGGGGTCGCGTGCGCAGAGGGGGGCGCCCGCCGACCTACCTCGGCCTCGGCGCCGCGAGCCCCGACGAGACGACCGGCGCCTCCTCGGCGGTCTTCCACGGGATCTCCGGCCACCAGCGCTCGAGCGGCGGGGGCGTCGCGGGTTCGACGCTCTCGCCCGGCCGCGGGATCGCCAGCGAGACGCCCGCGCGCTCGGCCGCGACGATGATCCGCTCCGCCGGCTCCGTCCACGCGTGCGACGCCAGGTTGAAGGTGCCCCAATGGACAGGTATCAGCAGCTCGCCGCGGGCGGCGACGTGGGCCGCGACCGCCTGCTCGGGGCCGAGGTGGACGTCGACCCACAGGCCCGAGTAGGCGCCGGACTCGACGAGCGTCGCGTCGAAGGGGCCGAGGCGCGCGCCGATCTCGGCGAAGCCCGGGAACATCGCCGTGTCGCCCGAGTAGAAGACGCGGTGCTCGGCGCCGACGAGGGCCCAGCCGGAGCACAGCGTCTGGTCGGCGTCGGTGAGGCCGCGCCCCGAGAAGTGGCGCGCGGGCGTGGCGACGAGCTCGACCGCCGCGCCGGCGCCGACCGCCTGGCGCTCCCACCAGTCGAGCTCGACGATGTCATCCGCCGGCACGCCCCAGTACTCGAGGTCGGCGCCGATCCCCAGGGGGACGACGAAGCGCGTCGTCCCGGCGAGCGCGCGGATCGTCGGCTCGTCGAGGTGATCGTAGTGGTCATGGGAGATCACGACCGCGTCGATCGGCGGCAGCTCGGCGAGGGGGATGAGCGGCGGGTAGAAGCGGGCGGGGCCGAGCAGCGAGAGGGGCGACGCGCGCTCGCCCCACACGGGATCGGTGAGGACGCGGACGCCGTCGATGTCGACGAGGAAGGAGGAGTGGCCGAGCCAGGTCAGGCGCAGGCCGCTCGTCGGCGGGGACGCGAGGGCCGCGGGGTCCGGCGTGATCCTCGGGATGTCGCCGGGGGCCTGCGGCGCGCGGATCTGATCGCCGCTGAGCGCCTCGCGGAGGATCGCCCACATCGATCCCTGGGTCTTCGGCAGCGGCGGCCGGAACCTGCCGTCGCGCCACTGCGGCGACGCCTCGATCCGAGCCAGGCGCGCGCCCTCAGCCTGGACGCCGAGCGCCGTCCAGGCGTCGGCGAGGAGGCCGAGGCAGAGGAGGAGCAGAAGGCCGAAGACGACGCCGAGCGCACGGAGCCAGCGGCGTCGTCTTCGTCGTCGCGGCGGAGGTGAGCCTGCGTCGGGCACGGGCGCCCATGATAGTACGCCGCGTCGGCGCGCGGGCCCCCGCGCGTGCATGACCTTCGGGCCATGGTCGCCGCGGTGGTACCGTGGCTCCGGTGAGGACCGACATTCTCCGGTCGCGGGCGCCATGAAGCCGATCGACTGGGTCGTCGCCGCGGACCCGCGCGCGCCGGAGGACGTCGAGGAGCTCGCCGCGGTCTGCTCCGGCGCGGAGGTCGGTCGCGCCCTGGCGGCGATGGCCTCGCACCCCGCGTCGACCGTCCGCGCCGCCGTCGGCTACATCGTCGTCACCGCGGTCGAGTGCGCCGACGCGGAGGTCCAGAGCTGCGGCGGGCAGTTCGACGACCAGGGTTGGCTCGAGGGGCTCGTCGTCGGCGCGCCGGAGGGGAGCCGCGAGCTCTACGCGCTCCTCGATGATCCGAGCGCCGAGGTCCGGGCGGCGGCGCTGATGGCCTTCGCGGCGCTCCTCGAGGCCCGCGCGCAGCCGTGGATGCGCCGGTTCCTCGACGCGTGGACGGTCGACGACGTGACGCCGCTGTGGTCTGCCGTGGGGGACGCCGCGCCGTCCGTACGCGTCGCTGCGCTCGCTGCGGTGCGACACCTCCCGCGCGAGGTCGACGCTCCGCTGCGCGAGCGCCTCGACGATCCTGACGCGGCCGTCCGCGAGGCGGCCGTCCCCGCAGCGGTCGCGCATTGGGGCCGGGGGGTCGAGGAGCGCCTCGCCGCGCTCGCCTCGGATCCTGGAGAGCGCGCGGGCGAGGCCGCGGCGCAGGCTCTTGTCGACCTCGACTCGCCGCGGGCGGCCGGCGCCCTGGCGGCGCGCCTGCGCGGCGGGAGCCCGACGGAGGGCGTGCTCACCTGGCTGGCCGAAGCGCCATCCTGCGCGGTCGAGCCGGCGGAGATCGCCGCTTTCCTGGCGCCTGCGCGGCCGCGCGAGCTGCGGATCGCGGCGGCGCGGGCCCTGACGCGCTGGGGCGGGCGGGGCTGCGAGGAGGCGCTCGTATCGGCCGTCCGCCTCGGCGATCACGCGGCGATCTACGCGGCGATCGCCCTCGCCCGCAGGCCGACGCCGGGCTCCGAGTCGGCCCTGGCCGCGGCGACGCGCGACCCTCTGCCGGCGCTCGAGCGCTACTCGCAGAGCGCGGTGATGATGCTGCGCGACGCGGCGGCGCGGGCCCTCGGGACCCTCGGCACCGCCGAGGCGCGGGCGCGGCTCCTCGACGCGCCGGTCTCCACGAAGGGGAAGGGGTCGCCGCGCGGGCCCCACGCGAAGGTGCTCGCGCAGTCCCTCGGCTTCCTCGCCAGCGCTGACGTCGCGCTGCAGATCGATCGCCTCATCGACGCCGACATCTACGCGGCGCGGGTCGGCGCCGTCGCCCTCGGGCTCTCGGGAGCGGCGAAGCACGCCCCCCGCCTGCGGAAATGGCTGGCGCACCGCGATGAGCGGCTGCGGACGCACGCCGCCCTCGGGCTCGCGTTGCTCCCGGTCGCGCTCCCCCGCGAGGCGGCGCGGGCCCTGGCTTCGCCCGCGAAGCCGGTCGCGGCGACCTACGAGACCGAGGCCTTGGCGGTCGCGGCCGGCATGCGGCGGCTCGCGGAGCGGGGGCACAGGGATCGCGCGGTGCTCACCGCGGCGCTCGCGTGGTGTCGGGCCCATCGCCTCGAGGTCGACGCGATGGTCGCCTGCTTTCGCCGGCGCGGGCGCGCCTCGGGCTACGGCATGGCCTACGTGTGGATGATCGACGACTGGCTGCGTGAGGCGACGGCGGGGCTCGAGGCGCGCGTCGGGGCGTAGGGCGCGGTCTCTGGTCGATCTGCGCGGAGCGGCCGAGCGCCGATGTCTCCGCCTGGTCTCGCGGAGCGTCGCGTGGCGGACGACCTGAACCTCGCGTGAAACCCTCCTCGTAGGTCGTGATGCCCGCGAGCGCGTGGCGCGTCTTCGTGAGCGGTCAGCGGACGACGGCAGAGGCGCTCGCGCACAGGGCATCGACGCGAGCCCGCCACCTCGCGCCCTCCGGAGGCCGCGTCGCGCCGACGGGTCGCGGCTCTTCGCTATACTCGCGCGATGCCGCCGACCCTCGCCGCCCTCGCAGCGCGACTGCGGGCCCGCGGCCGCGGCGAGGTCCTGGAGCTGCCGGTGTCGCGCCTGCGCGAGCTCGAGGGCGGCCGCGGAGAGGTCGCGCTGCGGCTCGCCGAGGGCCTGCAGGTGACCCGCATCGGCGAGCTGCTCGACGCGCTCGGCGACGGCGAGGACAGTCCGCAGCTCGAGGGCCGCGAGGCGCGGCTCCTCGCCCGCGCGCTGTGGGCCTGGGCGACGCGCCTGCCGCTGCGCGCGACGGTGACCTGGGAGCCCGGCGAGGCGGTGGAGGCGTTGGCGATCCCTGACGTCCCCTTCGACGCCGACGGCCTCGGCGAGTGGGCCGCTCGCCGCGGCGTGATCGACCTGCTCGATGAGACAGTCTCTGATCTCGGCGACGTCAGCCTCGCACAGTTCGCGCCCGACGTGACGCTCGCCTCGCTGTGGCGCCCCGGCGCTGTCCCGCGGCTGGTGCGGCCGGAGTTCTACGCGTACCTGGTCCACCAGGCCAAGGAGGCCGCCGCGGCCCGCCTCGGCGAGATGGCGCGGGCGCGGGCGCTCGCCGAGGGGATG
>JAGQIT010001093.1 GCA_020431135.1 Myxococcales bacterium
TCGCCTCGGGCGGCGAGCTCTCGCGCGTTCTCCTCGCGCTCAAGGGCGTCTTGGCCACGGGGGATCACGTCGCGACCTACGTCTTCGACGAGGTCGACGCGGGCGTCGGCGGCGCCGTCGCAGAGGCGATCGGCCGCCGTCTCTACCGGGCCTCGCGCGAGCGACAGGTGCTCTGCATCACACACCTGCCGCAGATCGCCGCGTTCGCTGACGCCCACTTCCGGGTCGACAAGCGGACCGCCGCCGGGCGGACGATCACCCGCGTCGAGCGGCTCAGCGACGACGAGCGCGTCGCCGAGCTCGCGCGGATGCTGGGCGGCGCCCGGGTGACGGACAGCGCCCGCGAGCACGCGACCCAGCTCATCGCCGAGGCCCGGCGCGCGCCGCCGAAGCCCGCGCCGGCGAAGAAGGCGACGAAGACGAAGACCACGACCAAGACCAAGACCAAGGCGACGGGCGCGAAGGCGAAGGCGAAGGCGAAGGCGCCGGCGCGCGGCCGTCGGGGCCAGCGCGCCCCCGAGTAGGCGATGACCGCGAGCGCCTCCGCCGGACGGGCTCCGGGCGAGCTCCGGGCGCTCGTCGGCCTCGCCCTGCCGATCATCATCACCCAGCTCGGGGCGATGACCCTCGGCGTCGTCGACACGATCATGGTCGGCCGCCTCAGCGTCGACGCGCTCGGGGCCGCGGCCCTCGGCAACGTCTGGGTGATGGGGACGATGATCCTCGGCATGGGCGTGATGCACGGGGTCGACCCGATCGTCGCCCAGGCCCACGGCGCCGGCGACGGTCATCGTCAGGGCGTCGCCCTCCAGCGCGCGCTCGTCCTGGCGCTGCTCCTCAGCCTGCCGCTCGCCGGCCTGTGGTGGTTCACGGAGGGGATCCTCAGCGCCTTCGGCCAGACCGCGGAGCTCGCGGCCCTCGCCGGCAGCTACGTCCGCGTCCAGATCCCGAGCATCCCGGCCTTCCTCGCCTTCTACGCGCTGCGCCAGTACCTCCAGGGGCGCGGCGTCGTCGCGCCGGCGATGTGGGTGATCGTCGGCGCCAACCTCCTTAACGTCGCGGCCAATCAGCTGCTGATCTTCGGCGGCCTCGGCCTCCCGGGCTTCGGCATCGAGGGCGCCGGCGCGGCGACGGCCCTCACCCGCCTCAGCCTCCTCGTCGGCCTCGCGCTCTTCGTCCGCGCCTTCGGCCTCCACCGCGGCGCCTGGCCGCGCTGGGGCCGGCACGCGATCGAGCCCGCGGGGCTCGGCGAGATCCTCGCCTACGGCGTCCCGGTCGGCGTCCAGCTCGGCCTCGAGATGTGGGCCTTCCAGGCGACGACGCTGGTCGCCGGCTGGGTCGGCGAGGTCGGCCTCGCGGCGCACACGATCGTCCTCAACACCTCGGCGCTCACCTACATGGTCCCGCTCGGCCTGTCGATGGCGGTGGCGACCCGCGTCGGCAACCTCGTCGGCGGCGGCCGCTACGTCCAGGCCCAGCGCAGCGCCTGGGTCGCGCTCGGCCTCAGCGTCGCGATCATGGCCTGCTCGGCGCTCCTCCTGATCGGCCTGCGGGGGGTCGTCCCGGCGCTCTACACCGACGACCTCGCGGTCGCCGGCGTCGCCGCGTCGCTGCTGCCGATCGCCGCCTGCTTCCAGCTCTTCGACGGCGCCCAGGTGGTCGGCGGCGGGATCCTCCGCGGCATCGGACGGACGCGCCCGGCCGCCGCCTTCAACCTCGTCGGCTACTACGTCCTCGGGCTCCCGCTCGCCCTGTGGCTGGTCTTCGAGCGCGACCTCGGCGTCGCCGGCCTGTGGTGGGGGCTGACCCTCGCGCTCGGGGTGATCGCCGCGCTGGTCGTCGGGTGGGTGCGCCGACGCGGGCCCGCGTCGCTCGTCGACGCGGGTACGGACGCGGACGCGGGCTCGGCATAGCGCGGCGCGGTCGCGGCTCCTCGGTCGGTCGTCGGTGAACCGCCGCGAGATCTCACGACGTCGCCCCGCGTCCGCGTGTCTGCGCGGCGACGGCTCCCCGAGGTCGCCCCGCCCTGCGCCGAGGCGGGCGCGGTCGCGGCTCCTCGACCGGTGACGAAACACCGGTTCGAAGGGGCAGGTCCCGAGCTAGCGACGGACCGCGCCCGCGGCTCCGTGACGCCCTCGTCGCCGCTGCGATCGCGCCGGGCGGAGCTGCGGGCGGCGGCGCGCTGGCGTCGAGGATGCGAGCGCGAGCGCGGGCGCCCGCAGATGCAGGCCGCGTTCGCTATCCTCCGCTGCGTCCTGTGGAGCCGCGAGCGTCGCCACGTCGACGATGACCGAACGGACAGCTCGTCCGAGCGCGGCGCAGGTCGGAGAGAGAGGGAGCATCGTGGAAGAATTTGTGAAGCCGATCCTCTACCGCGGGCAGCCCGTGGCGATCCTCGCCTACGGGACCAACCTGGCGCTGACCGGCGGCGGCAAGGGGGGGCAGGTCTCCGTCGACAACTACAGCGGCGCCGACAACCAGCACTGGACGATCAACCCGCTGCCGGAGGCCAAGGGCTTCTACCGGGTGACGAACGCGGCGACCGGCCTCGTTCTCGACGTCTCGGGGGTCTCGCAGGAGGACGGCGCGACGGTCCACATGTGGGATCGGCTCATCGACCAGCGCAACCAGCAGATCCACCTGCGCTGGAACATCGACGGCGGCTTCCTCCTGCGCTTCCGTCACAGCGGCCAGGTCCTCGACATCAAGGGCGGCTCGACGGCGGCCGGCGCCAAGATCATCCAGTGGCCCGCGCACGGCGGCGAGAACCAGCGCTGGCTGATCGGCGACGCGCTCTCGGCCTTCGAGCGGATCGCCCTGACCTCGTGCCACGGCAAGACCGTCAGCGCCTGGGACGACGGGACGCTGCGCAACCAGGTCGAGCACATGCAGGTCTGGGAGACCTTCAAGATCCACCGCGTCGCCGGCGTCGGCCCGGTGAAGTTCGGCGACACGATCGCCCTCGAGTGCCACGACGGCACCTTCGTCTCGGCGTCGCCCGGCGGCGAGCTCTCGCACACGGTGACGCACATCAAGTCGTGGGAGCACTTCACCGTCACGCGCCCTGACGGCAGCGTCGACGGCAAGCGCTGGTTCACCGGCACGCCCTTCGCCCTGCGGACCACGCACGGGACCTACGTCATGGCCGCGTCCGACGGCGCGGTCAGCTGCCCGGTGACGACGCCGAAGTCGTGGGAGCGCTTCATCGCGACATGGCCGATGGACCAGGACCGCGTCGACGCCGACACGATCTACCGCACGCGCAAGGGCGACAAGCTCCGCCTCAAGATCGCGCAGGTGACCTGCGTCGCCCCCGGCGGGAGCACGGACTCGGGGAACGTCCCCAAGGTGATGGACAAGATCGCCTGGAAGCTGAGCAACGAGCTCGCCGACCTCATCCTCAACCCGATCACCCAGGCGTCGCTCCTGATCCAGCTCCAGGTCGCGACCCTCAGCGACATGTATGATCTCGTCGCGTCGACGGTCAGCGGGCTGATCGGCGGGAGCGACCCGGACCAGCTCTACCTCAGCAAGGGCGGGAGCAAGATCTGGCCGGGCGGCAAGTACACGGAGGTCGCCCGCGGCCAGACCGTGTCGGCGAGCGCGATGGTCGACTTCGGCGCCGACGGCGTCTGGGTCGACCTCATGGAGTACGACAGCGGCAGCGGCGACGACAAGCTCGGGACGATCTATCTGCCGACCGCCGGCCATGAGATCGACGTCGGCGACGGCAAGTGCTACGAGACCTTCCCTGTCGGCAACCCCGACGAGGGCTCGGCCTACATGGTGAGCTGCGTGATCTACCGCGGCTGATCGCTGGTGACGGGCCGCGCTGGGAGCCAGCGCGGCCCCGGTCCGCTATCGCGCGGCCATCGGCTGCGGCGCCAGCGGCCGGATCGTCCCCTCGGCGAGGGCCGCGGCGACGCGGCGCTGGAACGCCTGCTCGTGGGTGTTGGTGACGATCTCGAGGAGCGCGTTGATCTCGGCGTAGACCGCGAGGAGCAGCCAGGCGAGCGCCTTCGGCTCGGCGTCGCCGGCGTCGCCGGCCCAGCGCACGAGCCAGTGCTCGGGGTTGAGGTAGACGTGGGCCGAGGTCCCGCCGCTCGACGTCACCCAGCACGGCGGGTCGCCCTGCACCTGGTCGCGCGTCGACGCGTCGGCGAACCACACGTGGACGCGCGACCCGGGGCGCTCGGTCGGCAGGCGGTCGTCGGGGCGCAGCGCCTCGATCCACTGGGCGACCGTCGAGCACAGGGCGAGGCCGTCGAAGGTCGTCGGCGCCGGCGCGTCGGCGAGCGGGTCGACGGGCGCCTCGACGCTGTGCCCCGCGGGGCGGGCGATCCTGCCGCTGTGGATGTGGCGATCGAGCCAGGCGCGGCGCCGCGGATCGAGGCGCTCGCCGTCGACGAGCTCGGCCCCGGAGATCGCCGCGCCAGGGCGCCGCCGGGTCTCCTGCGCGAGGAGGCGGAGGACGGTCGACGCGTTCACCGGGAGGCCGTGGCGCCCGGGGAAGAGCGGCATGCTGAGGATCCGCGCCGCCAGCTCGGAGGTCGTCGACGGGACGAGCGTCCCGGCCGGCGTCGCCAGCAGGCTGAGGTTGCGGCCGGCGTGCTCGAGGAGCACCGCGATCGCCCGGGTCTGGGCCTCGCTGCCCGGAGGGAGGTCGGGGAGGCGGCGGGCGAGCGCGCCGAGGGCGGCGGCCGCGGCTCGGTGGAGGGCGGCGAAGATCGGCTCGACCGAGTCCTCACCGAGCTCGGCGATCTCGAGCTGGAGCGCGCCGACCACCCCGTAGTCGTCGGCGATCGTCACGATCGTGTGGAGGACCCGGAGGTCGGCGTCGAGGAGGAGCACCCGCGGCGCCTCCGGGGCGCGCAGCGGCACGCCGAGGCTCCCGCGCAGGCCCGCCTCCTTGACCTCGACGGTCGCCAGGTAGGCCGTCGGCATCGACGCGTCGCCGGCGGACGCCTCGGCCTCGCCGAGCGCGAAGTCGAAGGGGAGAACGAGGCGGCCGACGGCGCTGAGCTGGTCGAAGAGGAAGGGCGAGACCAGGAGCTCGTGCGGGAAGGGATCGTCGGCGCCCATGCGCTCGACCTGACCGGCCGGCGGCGGCAGGGCGCCGTGATCGTAGTGGGCGACGAGCTCCCCGTGGACGCGCATGCCGGCGACGATCTCGCGCAGCGAGTAGGCGACGCCGCTCGGGTCCATGGCGATCGGCACGTCGAACCCCAGCGGCTCGGCGACGCCGCGGGCGACGGCGCCGCAGAGGTAGCGCTGGATGTGGCGGCAGGCCTGGCGGCGCAGCTCCTCGGCGAGCTCGCGCCGCAGCTTGGTCATCCGCCGCTGCGGGTCGTCGGCGTAGACGTGGAGGAGCCCGGCGTAGAGGCTCTGCTCGGCCTGGGCGCGCGCCTGCGCGTCGAGCTCGCCCGGGTCGCGCCCCTCGATTAGGAGCGGGAAGTCGGGGAAGTCGCGCAGGCCGAGCGCGAGGTCGCGGACGCGCATCCCGGCGTGCTCGGCGAGGACGTCGCGGGCGTCGACGCGGACGTAGGCCGCCTCGCCGAGGAGGGCGATCAGCAGGCGCTCGCTCTCGCG
Organism: Myxococcales bacterium; assembly: GCA_020431135.1. GTDB lineage: Bacteria > Myxococcota_A > Polyangia > Nannocystales > Nannocystaceae > JADJRG01. The sequence continues at coordinate 5,590 of JAGQIT010001093.1, forward strand.
GTCGAGGTCGAGGATCAGCGACGCGTCGAGCCCCTCGAGGTCGGCGGCGATCTCCGGGAGAACGCCATAGACGACGCCGCCGCCGCGCCGGAGCAGCTCCGGGAGCCCGCGCAGGCCGAGCTCGTCGCCGCTGAGCGTGCGGAGGATCGGCAGCGCCAGGAGGTCGAGGCCGCTGGCGAGGTCGCTGGCGTCGAGCGGCGAGATCACGACCTCGCCGCCGCCGTCCGCCGCCCGCCGCATGCGGACGACGGCGATCCGCTGGAGCGCCGCGAGGGCGAGGTGGGCCTCGGGCGTCTTCGGGGCGATGGTCTCCGGGTCGAGGCCGTGGAGGGCGCGGCGCGAGGCGTCGCGGAGGACGTCGGCGGCGTGACGGGCGAGCGCCCCGGCGGTCGCCTCGACGAGCTCGTCGTCGTCGGCGAAGCGCCCCGGTCGCAGGCTCGGGATCTCGGCGGTGAGAACGTGGCCCGGGTACGCGGAGATCACGGAGACCACCGCGACCAGGCGATCGCAGGTGGTCAGGCGCACCTCGAGGGTGCCGCGGCCGGCCGCGCTCGCCGGCGTGTAGATCTTGAGCGTCACGTCACCGCGGGCGCCGAGGGCCGCCTCGAGGTGCGCGCGGCGCTCGCGGACGTCGCTCGGGATCTTCTTCGGCGCGGCCTCCTCCTTGTCGGCCTTGGCCTTGGCCTTCTTCTTGAGGTGCTCCTTCAGCGTCGGCTCCCTCGTCGCAGCGGCGTCAGCCGTGTCGGCCTCGGCGGCCTCGACCGCGCCGCCGTCGAGGGCGCGGACCAGCTCCGTGACGGTCAGCGCCGGGCCGTCGATCGCCGAGAGCAGCCACGGCCGCGCGGGCTCGTCGGCCGGCGGCTGGGTGTAGATCTCGAGGGCGCGGCCGCTGTCGAGGTCGGGGGCGACGACCGAGACCTCGCGGCCGCCGAGCACCCGCAGGCGCGCGAAGTGGTCGGGGTGCGCGCTGAGGAGCTCGGCGTCGAGGGCCGCGGCGATCCGCCGGGCGACCGTCGCCTTCGCCGATCCCTCCTCGACCTCCGGCGGGACGACGACGACGCGGCCGACCTCCTTGAGGAAGAGGCGGAGCTGCTTGCTCGGCAGGCGCATGCCGCCGAAGATCGACACGTCGTAGGCGAGGTTGGCGTTGGTCTCCCCCTTCATCAGCATCTCGGCGTAGGGGAGGATCCGCACCCACATGTCCGCGAGGCGCTCGTCACGGACGACGCGCGCGTGGTCGGCCGTCTTGTGGAGGGCGTCGTAGTTGATCGTCCCGCCGAGCGGCGCGCCCTCGATGAGGCCGTGCTCGACCGACTCGATCCACACGCCGTGGGTCAGGAGGCGGAAGCTGGCGGCGCCGCCGAGCGGGCTCAGGGCGAGGGTGCCGAAGATGTCGCCCTCGTCGAACTCGATCTGCCGGCGGTAGCCGAAGGTCCGCGGGATCCGCATGGTCGCGTGGCCGAAGATCGCCTCGCCGTTGAAGAAGATCGGCACCGGCGCGCACAGGCAGCGCTGCTCGATGATCCCGCGCTCGTCGAGGCCCTGGCCGGTGACGCCGATCTTGAGCTCGCGGCTCATCTTCTCGCGGCGCAGGCCCTCGGCGCGGATGAAGGTGCCGGCGAGCGCGTGGTCCGGGGTGCCGATCTCGAGCTTGTCGGCGTCGCTCTGGATCTCCATCCGCGAGGTGCCGGCGCGCGTGCCGTCGCCGGACTCGATGATGATCCGCCGCGGGTGGAAGAGCATCAGCGCGTTGATCCCGAGGGCGAGCGCCCGCAGGGCCGCGAACTCGGTGCGCTCCTTCGACGCGAAGAGGAAGTCGAAGAGGTTGGCGAGGCCGGCCTCGGGGAAGCCGCCGCCGATGTACGAGAGCGTGAAGCTGTCGTGGTCGACCTCGAGGGCGACCCAGGTCGCGCCGCTGGCCACCGACGCCTGGACGAGCTCGAGGACGTAGTAGTGCGGGTTCGCCAGGGCGAAGTGCCGCATCTTCTGGATCGCCCGCGTGCGGGCGAGGGTGAAGGTCTGGCGGGCGGAGAAGCTCCCGGGCCGGCGGGCGCGGGCGATGACGGCGTCGATCGAGCTCATCGGCGGGCGTCCTTTCCGTAGCGCTGGGCGTGGCCGGGGAGGGCCGCGGTGATCAGCGCGGGGTCGAGGTCGAGCTTGCGATCCTCGACGAGGAGGAGGTCCTTGGCGAGGCAGTAGGCGGCCATCGAGCGGTCGAGGGCGCGGAGGTCGAGGAGGGCGCGCAGCTGCGGGTGGGCGACGTTGACGGCGGCCTCTGGGCGCCGCAGGCGGAAGCCCTCGCTCCCCGCGGCCGGCGGCGGGATGGCCATCAGCGGCTGGATCGCCTTGGCGACGACGAAGAGCGGCGCGTCGCGATCGGCGGTCGTGATCCGGCAGGGGACGAGGCGGCGGTAGCCGGCGCCGACCTCCTGGAGGAGCGCGTCGGCGTCGGCGATCAGCGCCGCCTCGCGCTCGGCGTCGGGCGCCGGCTCGACCGCGAGGAAGACCTCCTCCGGCGCCCGCAGCATCTGCGCGAAGGCCCCCCAGTGGTCGTAGCCGAAGACCGAGCGCGCGCGCCCGAGGAGGCTGGTCGACGAGCGCTGGGCGAGGTAGGCGACGAGGACGTTGCCGAGGTCGCCGAAGTCGGAGCGGCCGCCCTCGCCGATCACCGCGCGGCGGGCGAAGAGCACCGGCGTCCCCTGGGCCGCGAGCGCCGCGCTGAGCTCGCTCGGCTGGTCGCTGAGGTAGATCTGGCCGTCGGAGCGGGCGGCGTCCCAGAGCCCGTCGAGCGCCAGGGCGGCGCCGTCGACCGTGCGCAGCAGCGGCACGTCCGAGTGGCCGGCGAGGTCGGCGATCGGCTCGCCCGCGAGGTAGGCGAGGAGCCGGAGGTAGCGCTCGGCGTCGCTGATCTCCCACGTCGGCGCGGTCGCCAGCGCCGACAGCTCGTCGACCAGCGACTTCAGGAGCTGCCCCGCCGCGAGCTCGCGGATCATCCGCATCACCCGCTGGAAGTTGGCGTCCTGGACGACCGTGTCGCGCGAGAGCGTGTGCTCGAGGTAGCGCGACTTCACCTTGAAGGCGATGCGCTCGAAGCGGTCGGCGTGGCCGCCGAGGAGCTGCTCGCGGTCGCTCGAGATGGCGAGCGCGAGGCCCTTGTTGTAGAAGCCGTAGATCGGCGCGTCGCTGTAGGCGGCGACGATCGCCGTGCCCTCGACGGTGGCCTCCGTCAGGCACTCGCCGGGGACCGCGAAGGGCTCGTTGATCACCTCGTAGGCGTCGTCGCGCATCGACGAACGATCCTCAAAGGTCACCTCGATGTCGGAGTGGGCGCACCAGCGCTTGAGGGTCAACCTGCTCTGGGCGACGAGCTCGCCGTAGCGGCCGCGGTCGCCGGCGACGAAGACGGTGATCTGGGTGCCGTCGACCGGCTCGCCGAGCCGACCCTTGACGAAGGAGCGGTCGGCGCTGAAGCAGACCTCCCAGTGCTCGCCGTCGCGGCCGGTGTGCAGCAGCACCGCCTCCGGCTTGCACGCGAAGACCGAGACGAAGCCGATGCCGAACTTGCCGATCTTCGT
>JAGQIT010001094.1 GCA_020431135.1 Myxococcales bacterium
AACCTCGCCTTCCTCGAGGCCCTCTACGAGGCCTATCAGCGCGACCCGAACTCGATCGACCCGGAGTGGCTGCCGCTGCTCAAGGACCTCGAGCAGCGCAGCGAGGCCTCCTCGACCCAGCACCACGAGACCCACGCGGCCGCCGACGCCCCGTCGATGATCCTGCGGGCGGCCGACGCCGCCGACGCCGCGCACACGACCGAGGCCGAGCAGATCGCCCTCCAGGGCCTCGTCGATCGCCTGATCGAGAGCTACCGCCTGCACGGCCACACCGCCGCCCAGATCGACCCGCTCGGGCGCCCGCGAGCGGCCCCCGATCCCGGCCTCGACCCGAGCTACTACGGCCTCGACACGCACATGGACCGCGAGTTCGCGCCCGGCACCCTGATGCCGAAGAAGAAGGCGTCGCTGCGCGAGATCCTCCAGCGCCTGCGCAACACGTACACCCAGCACATCGGCGTCGAGTACTGGCACCTCCCCGACCACGAGCAGCGCAACTGGCTGCAGGCGCGGATGGAGGGCTGCGAGAACCGGGTGATCCCGCCGGCCCCCGAGCAGCGCCGCCTCTTCGAGGCGATGGTCTCGATCGACAACACCGACAAGTTCATCCACTCGAAGTTCCTCGGCGCCAAGCGCTTCTCGATCTCCGGCGCCGAGAGCATGATCGCCATGCTCGACTGCATCATCGAGCAGGGCGGCGACGTCGGCATCGACGAGGTCGTGATCGGCATGGCCCACCGCGGCCGCCTCAACGTCCTGATGAACATCCTCGGCAAGGCGATCGAGGACGTCTTCTCCGAGTTCAACAAGGCCGATCCCTGGGCTGGCCTCGGCTCCGGCGACGTCAAGTACCACATGGGGTACTTCCGCCACCACGAGACCACCAAGGGCAAGAAGATGTACCTCGCCCTCGCCTTCAACCCCTCGCACCTCGAGGCGATCTCGCCGGTGAACCAGGGGCGGGTCCGCGGCAAGCAGGATCAGATCGGCGACGTCGACGGCGACCGGGTGATGGGCGTGACCCTCCACGGCGACGCCGCCTTCGCCGGCCAGGGCGTCGTCCAGGAGACCCTCAACCTCTCGCGCCTGCGCGGCTACAAGACCGGCGGCTCGATCCGCATCGTCATCAACAACCAGGTCGGCTTCACCACCGACCCGAGCGACTCGCGGTCGACCTCGTACGCGACCGACGTCGCGCACATGCTCGAGATCCCGGTCTTCCACGTCAACGGCGACGACGTCGAGGCCGCGGCCTACGTCGCCCGCCTCGCCGTCGACTTCCGCCAGCGCTTCCACCGCGACGTGATCATCGACCTCGTCTGCTACCGCCGCTTCGGCCACAACGAGGGCGACGACCCGACCTTCACCCAGCCGACGATGTACTCGATCATCCAGGATCACGCGTCGGTGCGGCAGCTCTACGAGGCCGCGATCCGCCAGCGCGGCACCCTCAGCGGCGACGAGTGCGAGGCGATCGACAAGGCGACCAACGACGACCTCGACCAGGCCCTCGCCAAGGCGAACCAGAGCGAGCGGACGACCGTCCACTCGCCGATGCACGGCGTCTGGGCCGACTACCGCGGCGGCAACGACAGCGAGGACAACGAGGTCGACACGACGATCAGCCGCGAGCGCTTCGCCGCCCTGGCGCCGATGATCACCCGCGCGCCGGCCGACTTCCACGTCCACCGCCGCCTGGGGCGGATCCTCGGCGACTTCGACAAGATGTACGCCGGCGACGGATCTCTCAACTGGGCGGCCGCCGAGCTCATGGCCTACGCGGCGCTCCTCGACGAGGGCACGAACATCCGCATGACCGGGCAGGACACCCAGCGCGGGACCTTCGGCCACCGCCACGCGGTCTTCTCCGACGCCAAGACCGGCGACACCTGGACGCCGCTCGCCAACCTCCGCGACGGCCAGGGCCGCTTCGAGATCTTCAACTCGCCGCTCTCGGAGTTCGCGGTCCTCGGCTTCGAGTTCGGCTACAGCCTGATCTCGCCGGCGGCGCTGGTGATCTGGGAGGCGCAGTTCGGCGACTTCTGCAACGGCGCGCAGGTGATCATCGACAACTTCCTGTCGGCGACCGAGGACAAGTGGAACCGCCTCACCGGCCTGGTGATGATGCTCCCGCACGGCTACGAGGGTCAGGGCCCCGAGCACTCGAGCGCCCGCCTCGAGCGCTTCCTCCAGCTCTGCGCCGAGGACAAC
>JAGQIT010001095.1 GCA_020431135.1 Myxococcales bacterium
CTCGATCTCTACGCCGGCGGCTTCGCCGAGCTCCTGCAGCGCCACCTCGGCAGCCCTGACGCCGGCGTCGTCGCGCTCTTCGCCTTCGGCCAGAGCTACCTCGCGACCTTCATCCACGACGAGGACCGCGCGACCTGCATGATGGCCGCGGCGGCCCTCGGGATCGCCAACCGCGACGACGCCGTCGCGGCCAAGGTGAAGGCCCACGTCTCGGCCTTCGAGGCCGCGCTGCTGACGACGATCGTCAACGCCAAGCGCGCGGGAGAGGTCGACGCCGCCGTCGACCCGACCGCCGCCGCGCGCCTCCTCGTCACGGTGTTCTCCGGCCTCAGCGTGATGCACCGCAGCGGCGCCTCGCGGACGGCGCTCCGGCGGACGATCGAGGCGGCCGTCGGCGCGCTGACTCGGGTCCCGAGCGTCGACGCGTAGCGGTCCGCGGACGGCGCTCGGCCGCTCGACGCGTTCGCTGCGGGCGGGCTGCCGCGCACCCTAGGCGCGTCTCCGTTCTGCAGACACCGCGCCCTTTTAATTTGTCCTGAAGATATTGGACCGATAGGTCCGCATTTTTTTCTAGCCCCCCCGAACAGCCCTCTTTGCGACCCCGCGTCGCGGCCGGCGTCTCGTCGGCTGCGGGCGCGGCGACGGAGAACCTATGCCCGCGATCAACTACGCGACCCGCGAGATCAACCTCCGCGTCGTCTACTACGGCCCCGGCCTCGGCGGGAAGACGAGCAACCTCCGCGCCCTCCACGAGCGGGTCCACGCCCGCGCTCGCGGCCGCCTGATCGAGCTGATGACCGAGAGCGACCGCACCCTCTTCTTCGACTTCATGCCGCTGTCGCTCGGGTCGATCCGCGGCTTCTCGACGCGCTTCCACCTCTACACCGTCCCAGGCCAGATCCACTACCGAGCGAGCCGGGCGCTCATCCTGAAGATCGTCGACGTGGTGGTCTTCGTCGCCGACTCGCAGGAGATGCGCCGCGAGGCCAACATCGAGAGCCTGAGCGACCTCGACGTCAACCTCCGTGAGCACGGCTACCGCCCCGACGCCGTCCCGCTGGTCCTCCAGTACAACAAGCGCGACTGCGCCGAGGCCATGCCCCGCGCCCAGCTCGACGCCGACCTCAACCACCGCGGGGCGGCCGTCTACGAGGCGATCGCCACCCGCGGGATCGGCGTTCTCGAGACCTTCGAGGCCGCCGCCCGCCTCGCCGTCCGCGAGCTCCGCTCCGGCCGACACGCCGCTCGCTAGCTGGGCGCCGAGCCTCACAATATTGTCTGCAAAGCTCGGCAGCCAACGAGACGCCGACTCCCATTCGGCGTCCGCAAGCACCTCAGCCTGCGAGACGCCGACTCTCACAGCGTCGTCCGCAGAGCGCCGCAGCCAAAGGGACGCCGATTCCCTCACAACGTCGCCCACCAAGCTCCGCAGCCAACGGACGCCGACTCTCACAGAGTCGCCAGCGAAGCTCGGCAGCCGACGGGATGCCGACTCCCCCCTCGGGGGGCAAAGCACTACAGCCCGCGAGGCGCCGACTCCCCCCTCGCAGGAAGGACGCGCAGGCGGGTGAGGGCGGGGGTCCTCGGGAGCGAGTCCCGCAGGACATGCTTCAACGAAGTTGAAGCGTGTCCGAGGACCTGTCTGAGCGACGAGGGCCCCCGTCCTCACCCATCGCCTCGGCCTTCATCCCTCGCACCCCTCGCCGCCTACGCGCTCCTAGAACCCGCGAACACGCGAGAACCCCCGAAGCCCCCTAGCCTCAGCCCGCGCACCCGACGAACACGCAAGAGCCCCGAAGCCTCCGCCCACTCAGCCCCCTGCTCGCCCACGCGAGCGCCCCGCTCACCCCTGCGTCGCGGGGATCGTCAGCGGGATGTACGGCAGCCGCTCCGCCGGCGTCACCCCGTCGGCGTAGATCCAGCGGTAGATCATCCAGCGCTCCATCACCGACTGCGTGTACTTGCGCGTCTCATCGAAGGGGATGCTCTCGATGAAGAGATCGAAGTCGCGGTCGCCCTGCTTCTTGAGCCAGCGATCGACCGCCCCCGGCCCCGCGTTGTAGCTCGGGATCGCCAGCGGCACGACCTCGTCGCTGCCGCCGAAGCGGCCGACGAGGCCGCCGAGGTAGCGCATCCCGAGGTCGAGGTTGAACGCCGGCTCGTAGAGCTGCGCCGGGTCGAGCTTGCTGATCCCCGCCTTCTTGGCGACGTCCTTCGCCGTCGCCGGCATCATCTGGATCAGCCCGCGGGCCCCCGCCCACGACGTCGCCCCCGGGTCGAAGCGGCTCTCCGTCTGCATGATCGCGTAGGTCAGCAGGTTCGGGACCTGGTGCGTGCCCTCGCCCTCGCGGATCACCTCCTCGAAGGCGAGCGGGTGGGCGAGCTCCCAGAGCTTGCGCGTGTCGCCGACCGGCGGCGCCTTGCGCCAGCCGCGGCCGAGGGCGCCGAGGAGGCGCTGCGACTCCGAATAGAGCCCCGCCTGCGCGAGCACGGCGGCCGCTGGCCAGCCCTTGATCGACGCCTCGTCGAGCTCGTCGCGGGCCTCCTCGCCGAGGCCGAGGGCGGCCAGCGCCTTCGCGCGCTTGGCCGCCGGCTGGTCGGGGAGGGCGAGGGCGCCGGCGCTGGGGATCGACCCGTCGGCGGCCGCCCCCTCGAGGACCGCAACGCCCTTGGCGAGGCTCGCGTCGCCGGCGTCGCGCAGGCGTGAGAGGGCGAGGATCGCCGGGTAGCTCAGCGGCGCTGGGCGCAGCGCCTCGACCCACGCCGCCTCGGCCTCGTCCTTGCGGCCGAGCTGATCGAGCGCGCGGCCGCGGTAGTAGTGGAGCTTCGCCAGCTCGATCGGATCCGACTCGCCGCGCTGGAGGCCCGCGTCGACGAGCTCGAGGGCGTCGGCGTAGCGCTTGTCGACGAAGGCGCCGACGACCAGGCGTCGGCGGGCCTCGGCCGCCATGTCGCCGCCGAGCGCCGCCGCCTTCTCGTAGGCCGCGCGCTCCGCCGCCCGGTTGCCGGCCTCGGCCCACGACTCGCCGGCGAGCACGTAGGCGTCGTCGGCGTACGAGTGCTTCGGGTGGTCGACGGCGAGGCGCTCGAACTCCTTGGCCGCGCGGCTGTACTCGCCGGCGGCGTAGCGCCCGCGGCCGGCCTGGTAGCGCGCCTTGACCTCCTTGTCGACGAGCCCGGCGCGCTTGCACTCGGCGGCGGCCTGGTCGAACTTCGGCCGCGCCTCCGTGCGCTTGCGCTGCTTGAAGATCGCCGACGCGCGGAGGAAGAGCGCCTCGCAGCGGTCCTCGGGGGGCAGCTTGCGCGCGCGCAGGAAGTCACCCGCCTCGGCGATCAGGGTCTTGTAGCGGCCGCGCGACAGGAGCTCCTGGAGGCGGGCGAGGGCGCGCTGGCGGGTCGCCTCGATCTCCTTCGACAGCGAGCGCGGGCCGCCGATCTTCGCCTGCAGCGGCGGGATCGCGGCGGCCGCCTCCTCGCCGAAGGTCGACAGCGGCACCTCGAGGATCAGCTGCTCGTAGAGCGCGAGGGCGCGGCCGAGCTCCTCGGGCGACTCGCCCTCGGCGAGCATCCGCGCGAGCTTGGCCCGGGCCTCGTGGCGGCGCGACGCCTTCGCGTGGTCGCGCAGGTACTTCTCATACAGCTCGGCGGCGCCGAGCCGGTCGCCGGTGCGCTGGCGGGCGTCGGCGTTGGCGATCAGGCCGTCGCCGGTGATCGCCCCGGTCAGCGGCCCGCCCTCGAGAACGCCGAGCGCCTCCGACGGCTGCCCCGAGTCGAGGAGCGCCTGGCCCTGGAGGAGGCGCAGGCGGCCGTCGAGCGCCGCGAGCCCGGGCGCCTTGCGGGCCTCGGCGAAGCGCTCCGCCGCCTTGGCGTAGTCGCCGGCGCGGACGTCCTCGAGGCCGCGCAGCCACAGCGCCCCGCCGCGCTCGTCGGCGCTGGCGTTGGGGTCGGCGATGACCTTGTCGAGGAGCTCCGCGGCGCGCTCGTAGTCGTGGCGCTCGCGGGCGAGGATCGCCTCGCGCCCGGGGCCCTTGGCGAACCACAGGTCGCGGTGGGCCTCGGGGATCGGCTCTGCGTCGGCGGCCTTCGGGGTCTCGCCCTGCTCGGACGCCGGCGACGTCGTCTCCTCGGCGGCCGTGAAGAGCGGCGGCGTCTTGCCCTCGGTGCGGCAGCCGCCGACGCCCGCGACGAGGGCGACGACGAGCGCGAGCGAGGCCGGGGCCGCCCCAGAGCGCCACGGGCTGGGCGCCTGCGGGAGTCGGTCGTCACGCTCGTCGGAGATCTCGCTGCTGCGTCGCTTGCTCATGGGATCCTAGGCTCTGGCGCGTCGCGGGCGCTCAGGTGTGGTGGGTCGCCTCGTTCTCCGGGTCGTAGATCTCGACCCGACCGCCGCCGAGGCGCTCCGCCTGGCGCATCGCCGTCTCGGCCGCCGACACCAGCCCGTCGGCGGTCGCCTCGAGGAGCATCCCGAGGTCGGCGACCCCGAGCGAGAGGGTGATCGAGATCCGCGTGCCGCTGACGATGAAGGGCTCGCGGGCGACCGCGTCGCGGATCCGGGCCGCCGCCCGTGACCCCCGCATGGCGTCGACCCAGCGGCAGGTCAGGCCCATCACCTCGTGGCCGTAGCGGGCGAGGACGTCGTCCTCGCGGGTGATCGCCTGGACCCGCTGGGCGAGCTCGCGGAGGAGCACCTCGGCCTCGGCGACCCCGAGCCGCTCGAGGAGCGCGTCGAAGCCGTCGACCGCGAAGAGCACGAGCGCCAGCGCCTTGCCCTGGCGCAGGGCGACGGTGACGTCGGACTCGAGGCGGTTGAGGAAGTAGCCGCGGTTGAAGAGGCCGGTCTGGCGGTCGCGGAGCGCCGACTCGAAGAGGCGGCGCTGGAGGTCCTCCTCGGTGTCGTCGCGGTAGGTGAACTTGAGGACGCTGGTCGCCCCGAGCTGGATCCGATCGCCCTCCATCAACGGGTAGCGATCGACCTTCTCGCCGTTGGCGAAGGTGCCGTTGGTCGAGCCCGCGTCCACGAGGTAGTACACGTCGTCCTTGTAGACGACGGTGGCGTGGGTCCTGGATATTCCCTCGTCGTTGATCCGGATGTC
>JAGQIT010001096.1 GCA_020431135.1 Myxococcales bacterium
AGGTCGAGATGCACTTCCTCTCGGATGTGTACGTCCCCTGCGAGGTCTGTCAGGGGAGGCGCTACAACGCCCAGACCCTCGCGGTCCGCTACAAGGGCTACTCGATCGCCGACGTGCTCGATCTCAGCATCAGCGACTGCGCCGAGCTCTTCGCCAACCACCGCCGCCTCAGGCGGATCCTCGAGACGCTCCTCGACGTCGGCCTCGGCTACATGAAGATCGGCCAGACCGCGACGACGATGAGCGGCGGCGAGGCCCAGCGCGTCAAGCTCAGCCGCGAGCTCGGCAAGGTGCAGACCGGGCGGACGCTCTACATCCTCGACGAGCCGACCACCGGCCTCCACTTCGAGGACATCCGCCGCCTCCTCGAGGTGCTCCAGCGCCTCGTCGACGCCGGCAACACGGTGCTTGTGATCGAGCACAACCTCGACGTGATCAAGTGCGCCGACTGGCTGATCGACCTCGGCCCCGAGGGCGGTGAGGGCGGCGGCGAGGTGGTCGCGACCGGGACGCCAGAGGCGGTCGCCGAGGTCGCGCGCTCGCACACGGGGATGTACCTGCGGCCCCTCCTGAAGGGGCGTCGTGCGCCGGCGCGGATCGTCAAGAAGGCGAGGCGCCGGACCGCCGCGAAGACGGCGACGGCGGCGACGGCGGAGATGGCGACGGCGAAGAAGCCGGCGAAGACGAAGACCGCGAAGAAGGCGACGAAGAAGACGACGACGAAGAAGACGACGGCGAAGAAGACGACGGCGAAGAAGACGACGGCGAAGAGGGCCGCGACCAAGAAGCGGCGCTAGCGGTCGTCGCCGGCGGTCCGCGCAGGAGGGGGAGGGCGCCGTGAGCTCTGGTGGGCCTCGCGTGTCCGCGAGACGGTCGCCACGCCTCGAGCGACGGGAAGCGCACGGGGCCCGGGGCTGAACACTTGGCAGTCCTGTTCTCGATCCCGGGAGCGGAGTTGACGCTGTGAGGCGGCGCAGGGCGTCGTCGCTGCCGTCGGCGCCCGCTTTCTGGTATTCCAGCGATCGGTGCCCGCAAGCGAGCTCCCCGCATCGACCCTCTCGACGTCGGAGACCTACCGGCTGATGACCGATCTGGTCGCGCCGCGGCCGATCGCCTGGGTGTCGACGGTGGACCAGGACGGGCGCCGCAACCTCGCGCCCTTCTCCTACTTCCAGGGGGTCTGCTCGCGGCCGCCGACGATCGTCCTCGGCCTCGCCTGGCACCCCGACGGGCGCATGAAGGACACCCTGAGGAACATCCTCGAGACCCGCGAGTTCGTGATCTCGCACGTCTCCGACGGCAACGTGGCGGCCGCGGTGGAGACGTCCGCGCCCTACACGCACGAGGTCTCGGAGTGGGAGGCCGTCGGCGTCGAGGCGGCGCCCTCGGTCACCGTCCAGCCGCCCCGCGTGAAGGGGGCGAAGGCCGCGCTCGAATGCGTCCTCCGCCAGGCGATCCCGATCGGCGCGGGCCCCACCGGGAAGCCCTCGTCGACCCTCGTGATCGCCGAGGTCCTCCACTTCGCGGTCGCCGAGGGCCTCCTCGAACGCGACGCGAGGGGCCGCCTGCGGCCGATCGATCCCGCGCTCCTCGGCGCTGTCGGGCGCATGGGGGGGATCGCGTACACTAGGACCGATTCTCGCCTCGAGATCCCCCGGCCAACGCTCGCCACGCTCGCCACGCCTCCGGAGGAGGAGAAGCCTTGAACCCGCCCGAGAAGCCCGCCGAGACGCCGCCGACCTCGCTCTTTGGGGGGGCGCCGGACGCGGTGACGATCTACGAGGTCGGGCCGCGCGACGGCCTCCAGAACGAGACGACCGTGCTCTCGGTCGAGCGCAAGGTCGAGATGATCGAGGACCTCGTCGACGCTGGGATCCGGCGGATCGAGATGACCTCCTTCGTCAACCCGCGGTGGATCCCGGCGCTCGCCGACCACATGGAGGTCGCGGCTCGGGTCCGGCGCAAGCCTGGGGTCGACTACAGCGCCCTCGTCCCGAACATGCGCGGCCTCGACTCGGCGACGCGCGCCGGGATGAAGGAGGTCGCCGTGTTCATGGCGGCGAGCCAGAGCCACAACCAGAAGAACATCAACAAGTCGACCGAGGCCGCGCTCGCGACCTACCGCGAGGTCGTCGGCGAGGCGCGCTCTCGCGGCATGCGGGTTCGCGGCTACGTGAGCTGCGTCTACGGCTGCCCCTACGAGGGCGCGGTGCCGGCCCAGCAGGTCATCGACGTCTCGGCGGCGCTCCTCGAGATGGGTGTCTTTGAGGTCAGCCTCGGCGACACGATCGGCGTCGGCACGCCGCGCCAGGTCGAGCACGTCTTCCGCTCGCTCCTCGCCGCCGGGCTGACGATGGAGCAGCTCGCCGTCCACTTCCACGACACCCGCGGGACCGCGCTGGCGAACATCACGGTGGCGCTGCAGTTCGGGGTCCGGACGATCGACTCGGCCGTCGGCGGCCTCGGCGGCTGCCCCTACGCGCCCGGGGCCTCCGGCAACGTCGCTACCGAGGACGTCGTCTACATGCTCTCGGGGATGGGCATCGACACGGGCGTCGACATCGACAAGCTCGTCGGTGTGTCGACGCGGCTCTCCGGACTCCTGGCCCGCGAGCTGCCGAGCAAGTACCTCAAGGCGCACATGGGCCACTGCGCGCGGCTCGGTCGCTCGGTCTAGGTAGCCATCCGGCCTCGCGGTGATCGTAGGCGTCGGGTCGACGCCTTCGGCGTCGCGGCGGTCGGCCCTCGCGGACTGGCGGAGCTCTCAACGGTCCGGTCGCGCCGAGGTAGAGGGCGCCGAAGCGCTCGCCCTCCGTGAGGAGAGCTGGAGTGGCCGGAGACCATGCGCCACAGTCACGGCGAAAGTGGATGGACTTCGCCCGTGGCGACGAGGGCGCCCTCTGCAGGGGCGCCCTCGACCTCG
>JAGQIT010000011.1 GCA_020431135.1 Myxococcales bacterium
ATCATGATGCTCCTCGACCAGATGGCGGCCAAGGACGCGCAGTTCGGCCTGGTCTCGGCCTGCGCCGCCGGGGCGATGGGCTCGGCGATGATCTTCGAGCGCGTCGCCCAGTAGGCGGAGGCTCGTCCTTGCATGTGACGCCGCGGTGCCCCTCGGGGTGCCCGCGGCGTCGCTGCGTTCGGGGCTTGGCGAGGGCGCGGCGTCCGTGCGAACACCTCCCTGTGCGCGTCGAGGCGACCGTCCTGATCCCCGCCCCGCGAGAGGTCGTCGTCGACGTGCTCAACGCGGCCGAGGACGCGCCGCGCTGGCAGCGGGGCCTCGAGCGCATGGAGGTCGTCGAGGGCGAGGCCGGGGTCCCGGGCGCGCGGGCGCGGCTGCACTACCGCGAGCGCGGGCGGGCCTACGTCATGGAGGACGAGCTCCTCGAGTGCGAGCCGGGGCGGCGCTGGCTGTCGCGGGTCTCGGGGAACGGGATGACGATCCGCGTCGAGACGCAGCTCCGCGACGTCGACGGCGGCACCGAGCTCGCGCTGGTCTGGGACGGGGCGCCCGACGCTCGCGTGGCGCGGGCGCTCTTCTGGCTCCTGCGGCCGTCCGTGCGCAGGGGGATGCGCGCGGATCTGGAGCGCCTCGCGGCCCTGGCTGCGTCGCGGGCCTCGGACGCGGGGCGACGCGATCAGAAGATGTAGAGCGCCGGCAGGTTGGCGAGCTTCTCGCGCTGGCACGGGCTCAGGAGCCACGAGTAGGAGCCGGAGGCCGCGGACATCAGGTTGAAGGCGTTGCCCGGGAGGTAGGGGTTGATGTCGCGGCAGTCGGTCTGGTCGACCTCGGCGAGGCCGCCGAGCGCCTCGGCGATCCGCTGGGCGGCGATCTGGGCGAAGGCCTGGAAGCCGGAGCGGTAGCCGCCGTCGCCGAGGTCGACCGGCATCTCGAGGACCGGCGAGCGGAAGGGCGTCTTCGGATCGGTGGCCGTCGCGTAGCCGCCGCGGAAGGCCCCGCGATCGCCGCGGGCGCTCCACATGTCCTTGACGACATAGATCGTCAGGCGCTCGATCGACTTCGCCGGCTGGAAGGCGGCGAGGTCGGCGACGTCCTTGGCGTCGTCGACCCGGGTGAAGGCCTCGATCGCCGCCGGGCTCATGCCGATCTCGGCGGCCGTGTAGTGGCGGCTGAGGCTGCGGTTGATGGTCACGCCGGCGCCCTCGAGGTAGCCGCTGGCGCCGTCGATCGCGGCCATCGCCGCGCGCGTGCGCTTCTCGGGGGTGAAGTCGCCGATGAAGACGACGTCGACGGCGATCCCCGGGAGGGTCGCCCAGTCGAGCGAGCGGGTCGCGGTGCCGGGGCTCGGGTGGGAGCCGCGGATCGCCGACACGAGCATGCTCAGCGAGTCGTGGTAGAGGCGCTGGCCGAGCCCGGAGCTGAGCGGGTAGGAGAGGTGGAAGTCGAAGACCTCCGAGATCCCGTGGGGGGCGACCTTCACCGGGCGATCGAGGCGGATCGCCCAGCTCTGCGCGCGCGTGCCGTCGTGGACCATGCCGGTGACGACGCCGTCGAGCTCGACCGCCTCGTCGGTGCCGTTGGCGACGTAGAGGCTCGCCTCGAGGCGGAGGAACTCGCCGCGCCGCAGCGGCGTGCCGTGGCGCCGCGTCGGGTGGGCGAAGCGCGGGTAGACGACGGTGTCGATGTGGTCGCGCGGGACCACCGGGAACTCGGTCTCGAGGGTCTGCAGCCAGGTGCTGGCCTCGAAGAGCTCGACGCGGAGGGCGGCCCGCTGCGGCCAGTCGAGGTCGAGGCCGTCGACGCAGGCCGTGAAGGTGCCGACCTCGGAGCCGTCGAAGGTGACGATCCGATCGCGGACGCCGTGGTTGTCGATGCCGGCGGCGAGGCGGAGCATCCGCGACGGCGCCGGGGCGTCCGCGCGGATGTCGATGGTCACGGCGAAGGGCTCGCCCTGGTAGGCGAAGCCGGCGTCCTCGTCGGCGACGCCGCAGCTCCCCGGGCGGATCTCGATGCGCTCGATCGCCGTCACCGGGGGGGCGGGCGCCTCGGGCTCGTCCGCCTCGCCCGCGAGGGCGCAGCCGGCGAGCCCGATCGTGAGGGCCAGGCCGCGCGAGCGCGGGCATCTGCGCTGTCTTCGGGCGCTCTGGGGCACGGCGGGCGTCCTCTGTGTCGCTGACACGCGCGCCCAGACTAGCGCGCCGCCGGCCGAGCGAACAAGCGCGCCGCGGAGCGCCGTTCTTTTTGCGGCTGGCGAGAGGGGCAGGTGGTGGGGCGAGGCCGCGCGCCCCCGCTCGGGGTCGGGACACGGGGGGTGAACGCCACAACGCCGGCGCCCTGGGGTCCCTGTAGAATCATCGACATGAAGCTCCGACGCGCGCTCCCTGTGGTTGTTCTCGGACTCGGCCTCGGCCTCGGCGTCGGCTGTCAGAAGCCGAAGCCCGCCGACGGGCAGGCGGAGGCGGACAAGCCGGCGGTCGCGGACGCGAGCGACGCGGCCAAGCCGGCGGGGGACGCCAAGCCGGAGGGGGACGCCAAGCCGGCGAGCGACGCGAAGCCGGCCGGGGACGCGACGCCGGAGGGGGACGCGAAGCCGGACGATGGCGCCGCGCCCCCGGCCGAGGCCCGGCCGATGTACTACGAGCGGGCGCTCACCGACGCCGATCTCGAGGGGCGGACGCTCCGCGAGCTCGACCTGATGCGCAACACGATCTACGCGCGGATCGGCCAGCAGTTCCGCAAGCAGTGGCTGAGCGACTACTTCAAGGCGCAGCCCTGGTACGAGCCGAAGGACGCGGTCGACGAGAAGAGCCTCAGCGAGCTCGACCTCAAGAACGCCGAGAAGATCGTCGACTTCGGCAACGCGATCTCCGCGGCGACGCTCCGCGAGAAGCGCGACGCGCTCAACGAGAAGATGCGCGACGGGACGGTCAGCGACGAGGACAAGATCGAATTCCAGATCATCGCGGCCCGCCTCGGCGAGTGGGAGGGGGGCGACGCCATCGAGGAGCGGCGCTCGCCCCTCGAGGATCCGGATCGCCTCGAGGAGCTCCTCGCCGTCGACGACCTCGACGACCTCTCGCTGCGCGACCTCAGGATCCTGCGCAACACGATCTACGCGCGCCGCGGCCGGCCCTTCCGCTCCGAGCTGCTGCAGATCTTCTTCGACGACAAGTCCTGGTACAAGCCCGTCGACGAGTACAGCGACAAGCTGCTGACGAGCGTCGACCGCAAGAACATCCGCCTGGTGATGAGCGTCGAGAAGGAGCTCGGCGGGCCGATCTCCGACTGGGGCCATATGATGGAAGAAGGGTGGCTCTACGGGGCTTGATGACCTCCACCGCGCCCCGGGCGGGCGCACGACAACCAGCGACGAAGCGACGAGACGAGGGGCGACGCCGGTCCACGCGGCGGGCGCTCGGCCTCGTCCGTTCGGCGGCGTGAGGCGCTCCCGCAGCGCGGCGCTCGTGTGCGGCCTCGGCTTGGCGTGCGCCGTGCAGACGGCAGAGCCCGCGCCAGCCCCCGAGGGGGAGGGCGCGCCGATGGGCGAGCCCGAGGCGGCTGGGCGGCGGCCCGCGGCGCTCCTCTTCTCCTACAGCGCGGGCGACGGCGAGTTCACCTTCAGCCTGAGCCTGCGTGATGACGGGGCCTGGGAGCGGACGGAGCACAGCGGCTCGGCGGCGCCGGAGGGGCGCTTGCCGAGGCGGGCGCTCGCCCACTTCCTCGCCCTCCTCGACGCGGCAGCGTTCGCCGAGCGCTCCGATCCCGCCTGCGACGGGTCGCGGCCGGGGTACGCGGCGTACACCGACCACCGCGGCGATCGCCGGGCGCGGGCGCAGTCCGGCTGCGCGCCGGCGGTCGACGAGGCGACCGCGCGCCTGCCTGGCTGCCTCGAGCTGCTGATCAGCGATCCGAACGCCGGGATCGCGGCCTGTCCGGCGCCGGCCGAGTAGCGGACGCAGGACGCTCGTGACTGTCACAATACGGAGCCCGCTCGACGAGAGGCCTAGCGCCCGGCGCGGAAGGGGCCGAGGTCGAGGTAGTAGCGATCGTCGATGACCGCCCCAGGGGTGCTGCGCAGCGACGCGAGGAGGTCGAACATCAGCTCGGGCTCGGGGTGCCTAGCGACCGGCGCGCCGCGGAGACCCGCGGCGATCGGCAGCCAGGCGGCCTCGAGAACGTGGCGGCGATCGAGGCGGAGGCAGAGGATCGCGGCGTCGACCTCGTCGGTGCAGTCGCAGGCGAAGGCGAGGTTGCCGAGGCCCCAGGCGATGACCGCGTCGCCGCGGCTCTCGACCCGGGCGATCGCGTGGCTGCCGTGGCAGACGATCGCCGAGGCCCCGGCCTCGAGGGCGATCTCGACCGCCTCCTTGAGCTCGGCGGGCGGCAGGTAGGAGGGCGGGCCGTCGATGTGGAAGGTGGCGATGAGGTGATCGGCGCGCGCGCGCGCGCGTCGGAGGTCACGGCCCAGCCGCTCCGGCGGCGCCGGATCGAGGTGGTGTGCCGTGAAGGCGAGGCGGAGGCCGCCGCGCTCGATGAGGCCGCCGGCGTTGTCGGCTGCGACGACGCCGGCGCGGCGCAGCGTTCTCTGCGTGAGGTGCTCGCCGGAGACGCAGCGATCGAAGTCGTGGTTGTTGACGACGCCAGCGACGGCGACGCCGATGTCGCGGAGGATCGGCGCCGCCGCGGGGCTGTTGACGAGGACTGGGCCGCCCTCGAGGTTCGTCGCCCCGGGCTCTGCGGGCGCGCCGATCGGCCCCTCGAGGTTGACGTAGCCGAGGCTGTCGGGGGGCAGGAGATCACGCAGCGGCGCGAGAATTTCTCGGCCGTGCTCGCCGAGGTGCAAATCACCGGCGAACCACAGGTTGATGGCGCCTTCCGCAGGTGCGGGCGTCGAGGGAGCGCCTGCGCCCGCGCGCGGAGCTGCGGCGCCCATCGCCGCGGCCCCACAGGAGAGCATGAGGGTGCGCCGCGAGACCGCCATCGCCATGAGAGTACGCGCCGCGCCGCGAGCGGTCGATGAGCGTACGCGTCCGCGTCGAGGTGAGGCTCTCCGCCGCTGCAGAAGTCCGCGCAGACGCTGCGCAGGAGGGTCCTCGCGCTGCGTCACCCCTTCACAGAGTCTCCTCCGTC
This sequence comes from Myxococcales bacterium, assembly GCA_020431135.1. Lineage (GTDB taxonomy): Bacteria > Myxococcota_A > Polyangia > Nannocystales > Nannocystaceae > JADJRG01. Next base: position 5,131 of record JAGQIT010000011.1, read on the forward strand.
GCCGCGCTCTCGAGTACCATCGAGGGGTAGTCACGGCATGAAGACCACGGACATCGATCTCAGGCGGATGCTGAAGTACGAGCCCGACGCCGGCAGGGTCATGCTCGGTCCGGATCGGATGCTCATCTTCCGCGTCAAGGCGATGCAGATCCTCCGCGCGCTGCTCTACGAGCAGCTCGGCCCCAACCTCGCGCGCGCCCTCCTGAGCCAGTTCGGCTACAAGTGCGGCGCCGGCGACTACGCCAACCTGACCGAGAGCTACGACTGGGACGAGGACATCGACCGTCTGGCGAGCGGCCCCGTGCTCCACACCTGGGAGGGGATCGTCCGGGCGACGCCGACGCGGATCGACTACGACCGCGACCGCGGTCACTTCGACATGGCGGGGGAGTGGGCCAACTCCTACGAGGCGGCGATCCACCTCGAGCAGTTCGGGCTCGCCGACGCCCCGGTCTGCCACTCGCTGACCGGCTACGCCAGCGGCTGGGGGTCGGTCTTCTTCGGCGCGCCGGTCATCTGCATCGAGTCGACCTGCGTCGGCCGCGGCGACGACCTGTGCCGCTTCGAGATCCGCGACGCGCAGAGCTGGGGCCCCGAGGCGGATCCGTGGAAGGACGCGCTGAAGGCGACCAGGGCGTCGATGTTCAGCGACCTCGAGGCCCTGTCGCGGCAGCAGCGCGAGGCGATCGACGAGCTGTCGACGCCGATCCTCGAGGTCTGGGACGACGTGCTCGTCCTGCCGATCGTCGGCGTCGTCGATCGCCGGCGCAGCGCCGACGCGATGGCCCGCCTCCTCGAGGCCGTCACCCTCAAGCAGGCGCGCTGCGTGATCATCGACATCACCGGCGTCGACGTCGTCGACACGCGGACCGCCGACGACCTCGTGAAGCTCGTCGAGGGCGCGGGGCTCCTCGGGGCCTGGTGTGTGGTCACGGGCGTGAGCGCGGCGGTCGCCCAGACGCTCGTCGAGATCGGCGCGGACCTCTCGCGGCTGACGACGCTCCGCGACCTCAAGCAGGGCCTGCGGGCGTGCATCCGCTACCTCCACGGCGCGTCGCCGACCTGAGGCGCGCGGCGAAGACCCAGACGGGCCCGGCGACGCTCGCAGCCGAGCTGGACCGACGCTAGCCCTCGGTCGCCTCGCGGCGGCTCTCGAGCGCCTCCCAGCGATCGAGGAGCGCTGCGGCCTCGTCGCGGGCGGCCTCGAGCTCGCGGCTGAGGGCGGCGATGTCGGTCGCGCCGTCTTGATAGATCGCGGGGTCGCCGAGGCGCGCGCCGAGGGCCTCGACCCGCTCGTCGGCGGCGTCGATCTTCGCCGGCAGGGCCTCGAGCTCGAGGCGCTCGCCGTAGGTCAGGCGGCGCGGCGCGTCGCCGGGCCTCGCCTTGTCCGTCTGGGGCGGGGCCTTGCCCTCGCTCGGCTTCGCCGCCTTGCTCGGCTTCGCCGCGGCCTCGGCCTCCGCCCGCGCCTGGGCCTCGGCCTGGGCGCGCAGCGCCAGGTAGGTCGTGTAGTTGCCGTAGTAGAAGTGGACCTCGCCGTCGCCCTCGAAGGCGAGGATCGCGGTCGCCACGCGGTCGAGGAACCAGCGGTCGTGGGTGACGATCAGGGCCGTGCCGCCGAAGTCGAGGAGCATCTCCTCGATCGCCCCGAGGGTGGCGATGTCGAGGTCGTTGGTCGGCTCGTCGAGGAGGACGAGGCTGGCGCGGTGCTGGAGCATCCGCGCGAGGGCGACGCGCGCCCGCTCGCCGCCGGAGAGGGTGGCGACCTTCTGCATCGCCGCGTGGCCGTCGAAGAGGAAGCGCTCGAGGTACGCGGAGATGTCGAGGGTCTGCTCGCCGATCGTCACGGTCCGGCGGTCGCCAGCGATCGCCTCGCGGACCGTGTCGTTCTCGTCGAGGCCGGAGCGCTGCTGATCGAGGTAGGCGACCTGCTGCGCGCGCCCGAGGACGACCTCGCCGGCGCTCGCCGGGTGGTCGCCGAGGATCGCCCGCAGGAGCGTGGTCTTGCCGCAGCCGTTGGGGCCGAGGATGCCGACGCGCTCGCCCTGGCGCAGGGCCAGGGTGAGGTGATCGATGAGGGTCGCGCCGCCCTGCTCGAGGCGGAGGTCGCGGAGCTCGACGACCGTCTTGCCGCCGCGGGAGCCGGCGAGCTGCAGCGACGCGACGCGCTCGGTCGCCGGCCCGGTCTCGGAGAGCGCGGCCTCGGCCCGCTGGATCCGCGCCTTCTGCTTGGTCCCCCGCGCCTTCGGCTGGCGGCGCAGCCACTCGAGCTCGCGCTTGATGAAGCGCTGGCGGTTGGCCTCGGTGCGCGCGGCGTGGGCCTGGCGCTCGGCCTTGGCGGCGAGGAACGCCTCGAAGCCGCCGTCGTAGGAGTACACCTCGCCCTCTTCGATCTCGAGGGTGCGATCGGCGAGGCGGTCGAGGAAGTAGCGGTCGTGGGTGATCAGCAGGAGGGCGCCGCGGTAGGTGTCGGCGAGGTAGCGCTCGAGCCACTCGATGGTCGCGACGTCGAGGTGGTTGGTCGGCTCGTCGAGGATCGCGAGGTCGGGGGCCGAGACGAGGAGGCGGGCGAGGGCGACGCGGCG
>JAGQIT010001097.1 GCA_020431135.1 Myxococcales bacterium
CCCTCTACTACGCCCTCAACCTCGATCACTTCTACCGCTTCTACCCGCAGGCGATGTCGGCGGTCTTCGGGACCACCCTCTTCCGCCTGATGACCTGGGTGACGAAGGCCTGGGAGGTGCTCTTCCCGCTGGTCATCGTCGGCATGATCATCCGCTGGCGGCGACAGCAGCGGCTCCCCGCGGCGACGCAGGGCGAGCGCCGGCTCGCCGCGGCGATGTGGATCGTCCTCGGCCTCGGCGCCCTCGCGATCGCCCTCGTCACCCTCCCCGTCCACGTCGCCCCGACCCCGGCCGGCGAGGGGCCCTCCGTCGCCGCCCTCCAGCTCGCCCTCGCCCTCGCCTGGGTCCTCCTGATGATCGGCGTCGCCGGCTTCGCCCGGGCGATCCGCCGCGGCGGCGCCCGCATCGGCCGCTGGACGATCGACGCCGAGCGCCTCGTCGCCTGGACCCTCGGCCGGCGGATCTGGCTGACCCTCGGCGTCGTCTTCCAGCTCCACCTGCTGATCCTGATGAGCATCGGCGTCTTCCAGCCGATCATGCTCGCCGCCAACCTCCTCTTCCTCGACGGCCGCGAGCTCCGGATCATCCTCGGCTGGCTGCGGATCCCCGGGGCGAAGGTCGCCGCCGAGGATCCGCGCCTCCCCGACCTCGCCCGCGATCCGACGCCGCTCCCCCGCGCCCTGCTCTTCGCCGCCCTCGGCCTCGCGGTGGTCGGCGTCGTCGCCCAGGTCGTCAGCGGCGGCGCCCTGCGCTGGCGGATCTTCGGCGCGCTGATCCTCGTCGGCCTCCTCGTCTACGTCCGCCGGCGGCCGACCGTCGCGGCACCCGCAGATCCGGCCGTCACGTCGACGATCCCCTTCGCCTACGGCCCGCTCGGGCGCCTCCTCATCGGCGCCCTGACCCTCGTCCAGTGCGTCGCCGTCGCCCTCTGGCTCGTCCCCGACAAGGGCTCGACCGAGGCCTTCCGCGAGCCGGCGCGGCGCGTCTTCCAGCCGTGGCTCAAGCTCACGCAGACGACCCAGAGCTGGGGGATGTTCGCCCCCAACCCGCCGACCGCGAACGCCTTCCTCAAGGTCGTCGTCGTCGATCCGCGCGGCGACGCCTGGGACCTGCGCACCGACGTCTACGCCCCGGAGAACTTCCCGATCCCGCTCCTCGGCTACGACCGTCGGCGCAAGATCAACCGGCGGATCCTGAACGAGGAGCGCTACCAGCCCTGGGTCGCCCGCTACTACTGCCGGCGCTGGGCCCTCGAGCGCGGCGGCGAGGTCCCGCACGAGGTGCGCCTGATCCGCTACGGCTACAAGATCCCCGCGCCCGCGGAGCTCGCCGCCGTCGGCCCCTACGATCCGATGACGCGCCTGCGCGACCACGGCTTCGAGCACGCGGTCCACCGCGAGTTCTGCGTCGACGCGCCCGAGGGTCAGCCGAGCGACGAGCTCCGCGCCCGCTACGGCCTCCCGCCCGCGCCGCCCGGGACCTACCACCCGAACGCGAAGCACCGCCTCGCGCTGTGGCGGGGCGAGGACGTCGAGCTCGACGAGGACGAGTAGCGCGCAGCCGCCGTCGACTTCACGAGCGCCTGCGCCGGCCTCCGCGGGCTCCTAGCGCTCGCCGCTCGCGGCCTTCGCCTCGACCTCGACCGCCTCTGTCAGCGCCTCGACGACCCCGCCCTCGACCGTCACGTCGCCATCCGCCGCGCTCGCGTCGTCGAGCTCCGCCTCCGCCCGGTCCTCGCCGTCCGGCCCGTCCTCGCCGTCCTCGCCGTCCTCGTCGTCCTCTCCGATCTTCATCCCGCGGATGTCGAGCGGCAGCTCGACGAAGAAGGTCGTCCCCTCGCCGAGCTCGCTGTCAAACGTGATCGACCCGCCGAGGAGGCGACAGAAGGCGCTGGTGATCGTCAGCCCGAGGCCGGTGCCGCCGTAGCGCCGCGTCGTCGACTCGTCGGCCTGCGTGAAGGCGTCGAAGAGGCGCGCGTGGTTCTCCTTCGAGATGCCGATGCCGGTGTCGTTGACGGTGATGTGGAGGCGCTCGCCGTCGCTGCTGGCGCGCAGCGTGATCGTCCCGTCGTGGGTGAACTTGGCGGCGTTGCTCAGGAGGTTGAAGAGGATCTGGCGGACCTTGACGTGGTCGGTGTGGACCTCGCCGAAGCCCTCGTCGGGGAGCTCGATGACCAGCTCGTTGCCGTTGTTGGTCGCCAGCGGCATCGCCGTGGCGACCACGTCCTCGAGGAGCTGCGGCAGGTTGATCTTCTCGATGTAGACGCCCATCTGCCCGGCCTCGATCTTCGA
>JAGQIT010001098.1 GCA_020431135.1 Myxococcales bacterium
CGACTTCGCCGCGAGCTGGATCAGGCTGTTGATCGCCACCCTCGCCGTCGGATGATCGCCGTTCACCTGGGCGCCCATGAGCTGGTTGGTCAAGGCGAGGGCGTAGCGCTCCGCCTCCTTGATCTTGCCCATGTTGAGGCTCTTCTGGACGAGCTGGGAGATCAGCGCCGGGAATTGGTTGTCCTCGTGCGGGCCGATCGTCTTGCGCAGCGAGTCCATCGGATCATCGGAGGATCCGGCGCTCGCGTCGCTGAGGATGGCGATGACCTCACGGCCGATCCGGACCGAGTCGCCGTGCTTGAGCTCGAGCCGGTTGCGGGCCGCGACGCGCTTCCCGTTGAGGAAGGTCCCGTTGCTGCTGTCGAGGTCCTCGAGCTCGACCGCCGCGTCGCTGACATAGAGCCGGGCGTGGTAGCGGGACGTCAGGTCATCGTCGAGGATCAACCAGCAGTCCTGCATCCGGCCGACGAGATGGGTCCCCACGGGGAGCGCGAGCGTTCGACCGCCGAACTTGATCTTGAAGTTCGTCACCGCGACGACACGATACCTCATCGCGCCCGGCCTGACACCGGCGGCGGATGAGCGCCAACTCCCGCCTCGGACCCGCGGATGAGGCGTGCGCAATTTCTTGCGCACCTCGTCCAGAGGCCGCTAGCGACCCCGTGCGCACGTATCGAGCGCGACCGTGCGCGGGGCGGTCCGCGCCCGTCGGCCGCGCGCACAGGCGGCCGCCGAGGCGCGACGGCGCGTCGTCCAGCTCAGCGGACGATGAAGTTCTCGTCGACGACGACGTTCGGCGTGAGGGTCACGCGCATCACCTGCCCCCGAAGACCGCCGACGCCGCCGCTGCCGCTCGCGTCGACGACGTAGACGATCCCCGCCTGTGGGCCGTCGATGACGCGCACCGGACCGACGAGGGTCACGGAGCCGATGTTCGCGCCCTCGTTGTAGGGCTGGTAGCCGCTGAGCGTCGAGAAGGTCTCGCGGTAGTTTCGCGGGATCCGCGAGCGCCGGAACTCGGCGAACTCGGCGGGCCACGGGGTCGACTGCCCTGGCAGCGCCGACGCCAGACCGAGGAGGCTCACGAGGTCGAGCTCGACCGAGAACATCGGGTTGCTGTAGCGGATCGCCTCGACCCGCTGACCCGCGTAGAACATGTTATGGAAGAGGCGCTCGATGTCGTTGGCGTCGAGCGACGCGGGCCGATCTCCGGTGACGAAGCAGGGGTTCGGGGTGCCCGTGCTCGGGATGTCCCCGGAGCCTGGGCACTCGGGGATCGGCCAGATCGCGTGGCCCTTGGTGTCGGCGAGATCCTCCCCGAGGCGGATCCGCGAGGTCAGGAGGTTCGACACCGAGGGGTCGTGGTAGCACTCGCCGTCCTCGTCGGCGCGGACCTGCTGGCTGAGGAACGAGTAGCTGCCGGGGCCGCGGACCACGAACGAGTTGCGGGCGCGGACCTGGTAGCGGAGGAGCTCGCCGAAGCAGCGCGGCCCCGGGAGGCGGCGGAGGATGCAGTCCTCGGTCTCCTCGTCGCAGGCGCGGCGGCACAGGCCGTCGATGCACAGCGGGAACTCGACGGTCTCGCCGTTGCGATCGAGGCCCTCGATCCCCTCGCAGTCGAAGTTGGTGCTGCACCCGCCCTCGGGCTGGTCCTCGGCGCAGAGGAGCCGACCCTCGTACTCGGTGATCGTCGTCTCGCCGCTCTCCTCGTCGGTCGACTCGAGGATGTACGCGCTCTTGGCGAGGTCCATCTCCTGCAGCCACAGCTCCGTCTGGTAGGCGCGGCTGACCTGGAACTCGCGCAGCGGCGAGCCGCACGGGTCGGAGATGTACTCGGCGCACTCCTGGCGCAGGCGATCCTCGCCCTGGTCGAAGGCCTCGCCGGAGACGCAGATCCCGGTCGAGTTCGAGCCCTGGCTGCGCAGGCAGATCTGGCCGATCCCGCAGTCGTTGGTGTCGGTGCAGCCGAAGAGGAGGAGCTTATCGCCGGGGAGCACGCCGTCGTCGCAGAAGGACGCGGCGGTGTCGATGAGGCGCGAGTCGCCGGCCTCCTCGGCGTAGCAGTAGACGCCGCTGTCCGAGGTCGCGGCGTCGCACTGGAGCTGCCCGGTCGCGCTCGAGGTCCCGGGGATCTCGCCCTCCCAGTAGAGGTTCCACTCGCCGGCCCGCCACTCGCGGTAGTCGCGGGAGACCACGCGGACCGCCTCCGTCGAGTAGATCGCCGACTCGGAGGTGTTGCCGAGGCCGTCGGCGTTGGTGATCGGCGAGCTGCTCGCGCCCGTGAGCAGGCTGCTGGCGCTCGCGCACGAGTCCGCGTCGTCCTCGAGGGTGCAGGGATCGACGTACGCGAGATCGATGCGGCGCAGCGACGGCGCCAGCACCTTGACCGCGTTCGACTCGGTCGTCTCGCCGCCGACGTAGCGCGAGGGCTCGCGATCCTGGACCCGCGGCAGCGCCTGCGGATCGCCGCTCCCCGGGTCGATCACCGGCCACAGCGAGTGCGGGAAGATCTGCGCGTTGATCGTCTCGAGGGGATCGAGGGTCTGCGGGATCTGGACGCCGTCGCTGAACTGGCCGAACGTGACGAAGACGACGCGGCCGACGTTGGTCACGCCGATGCCGACGACGCCGTCGGTCGTGAAGGGCGAGCGGGCGATCTGCTCGTCGACCTGAGCGTCGACGCGCTGGAAGGTCCAGTCGGTGATCACGGCGCCGTTGGGCGCGCGGATCCCCGGGCCCTGGGCGAAGGGGCGGCGATCCGGCGGGTTATCGCCGGGGTACGCCGCCTCGTTGCAGATCGTCGTCGTGACCTGCGTCGGATCGACCTGGGTGTCGCACTCGGTGCCGATCTCGTCGCGCGACTCCTCGAGGTTGCGGCGGACGACGCGGGTCGAGCCGTCGCCGGCGATGATGTAGAGGAACTGGTGGTAGACCCCGAGCGTCCCGGCGTCAGCGACCAGCTCCATCGCCGGCGTCGGCCGGATCCCGAGGATCCCGCTGGCGGCGCTGAGCTCGAGCTCGAGGCTGGTGTCGGAGAAGACGCGGCCCTCGAAGGGCAGCTCGATCAGGGTGTCGGAGCCGGCGCCGCCGACGAAGAGGGTCGAGCCGAGGATCGCCTCGTCGGCGGGATCGACCGGCAGGCCGTCGTCGTCGGGCTCGGGCGGGACGACCAGGGCGAGCGCCTGCGGGGCGACGCGATCGCCGACGTCCGGGACGTCCGGCAGGTCCGCGATCTCGGTGTCGGTGAGCTGATCGGCGCACTCCAGGGGACACAGCGGATCGCTGCCGGTGTCGACGACGTCGATGCCGCCGTCGGCGGCGACGAGGAGCTGGCGGCTCTGGAGGATCCGCCCGCTGAGGAGGTCGATCTCGGCGATCAGATCGCAGCCCGGGAAGGTGACGTAGGCGCTCTTCGGCTGGTCCGGGAGGCAGATCCCGTCGGTGACGTCGCCGAAGCCGAGGCCGTCGCCGACCGCCGTCGAGTTCGAGAGATCGTCGGGGGCGATGAGGATGTGCCCGGGGCGCGCCGCCAGCGGGGTCCCGTCGGCGCGCCGCGGCGACACCGTGGCCACGCGCGAGCTCGGCGAGCCGCCGATGTCGACCTCGACCGCGTCGGCCGCGAGGGCCGGGACGTCGAGGACGCTGATGTCGCAGCTCCCGTAGTTGGCGACCGCACCGCGGCAGCCGTCGGCGCTGACCGAGACGCTCGACGGCAGCTCGCCGACCGGGACGAACTGGTAGCCGGGCGCCTCGCGGTCCATGTCGACGAGGCCGCCGAGGCACTTGGCGAAGAGCGCGACCTCGTTGCGCTCCGAGTTGGCGATGAGGCCGAGGAGCTGCGGCGTGTCGCGCGAGCCGCAGTCGCTGACCGTCGACGCGCACTGGTTGACGGACAGCGGCGTCATCACCTCGCCGTCGGTCTGGACGCAGGCGAGGTCGAGGTCGAGCGGACGGTCGAGAACCCGGTTGGGGATCACGATCGAGGTCCGCTGCTGGCAGCCGGCGGCCGCGACCGCGACGAGCGAGAGCGCGGCGAGCGAGAGGGGTCGGCGCATCATCCTGAGTATGGCTCCTGGAGGCCGATCCGAGCGACCTCGGTGAAGCGGGTGTTCCGCCGCGCGTCGAGGTCGACGACGCTGACCGTCGCCTCGAGCGTGTTGCCGACGTAGAGGTAGCTGCGGGCGGCGTCGTAGGTCATCTGGTGCGGGCCGGCGCCGACGAAGACCTGCTCGATGACGCGGAAGGCGCTGAGGTCGACGATGAAGATCGTCGCCGGGCGGTAGCAGCTGATCGCCGCGTACTCGGTGTGCGCGTCCGTGAACGTGACCATCGCCGACGGGTTCGCGCAGACCTCGACCTGGGCCGCCGGCGTGTCGCGGGTCTCGCCGCGCTCGTCGACGCTCGTGTCGACGCGGATGAGGCCGCCGACGCTGTTGCGGACGACGTAGAGCGAGTTGCCGTCGCGTGAGAAGGCGATGTCGCCGAAGCCGCCCGCCGAGCTCGTCGACGAGTCGACGCCGGCCGCGGCGAACTGATCGATCGAGACCAGGCGGTGCTCGCAGAGCACCCCGCCGGCGGCGCCCTCCTCGAGCTCCTCGGCGGTGACGCAGTGGAAGCCGGTGCCGTCGCCGCTGAGGATCTTCTCGACCGTCAGCCGGAGCATGAACTCGGTCTTGCGGTGGGCGGCGTAGATCAGCGGCCGCGTGCAGCCGAGGGTCCAGGCCGGCTCGTTGCCCTCGACGCAGAGGCTGTAGGCCTCGTCGCAGACGGCCGTCGCGCCGCCCTCCGACAGGCAGGTGTCGCGCTCGCCGGTGCACTCGGCGGCCGGCCGCCGCGGGGTGCAGGGGCGCTCGGCGAGGCCATAGCCGCCGACGAAGGCCTGATCCGAGAAGAGCGACTGGACGTCGAGGATCGCCGGCTGGGTGCCCTCGTAGCCCTGGAGGATGTCGAGCTCGGTGGTCTCCCCCGGGCGGTGGTGACCGAGGCCGAGGAGGGTGACGACCGGGACCTCGCTGTGGGTCAGGAACGCGAGGTCGTAGATGTGATCGCTGACGATGCCGTCGGCGCCGAGCACCGGCTCGGTCACGGAGGTCAGGAGGAGGTTGGTCGGCTCGCGCGCGATCGTCGGGTAGTCGGGGTTGTTGCGCAGGTGGCGCATCCGCTGCTCCTTGGAGCAGCGCCGCCCGTCGCGGGAGGTCTCGTCGACGCCGCAGCTCAGGCGCAGGTCGTCGTCCCCTTCGAGGCCGCCGCCGATGTCGACGTAGCTGACGCTCGGATCGGCGCGCACCGGCGCGAGAACCTGCCAGGCGCCGTTCGGCCGCTGGTAGGCCCGCAGCTGGGTGACAAAGGAGCCGAGGTGGACGGTCTCGTCGGCGGTGATGAAGGGCTGCTCCATGCACTCGACGAGCTGCGGATAGGCGGCGTTGCGCCGGCACGGGCTATCCTCGTCGACCTCCTCGTAGATGTCGAGGATGTCGGCGTCGCGCCGCTTGCCGTCCGTCCACGGCGGCGCGTCGTCGACCGCCGGCTCGGAGCTGAGGATCGGCGACTCCTGCCAGGCGCTGAAGAAGGCGTCGAGGTCGATCGCC
>JAGQIT010001099.1 GCA_020431135.1 Myxococcales bacterium
CGCGACGACGGCGCGCGCCTGCTCCTCTCGTACCGGCCGATGCCTGAGCACTTCAACCTCATCGAGCGCCGGGTGGTCGTCCGCGGCGAGCACTACTCCCCGCAGGGTCAGGCGATCATGGCCGAGCACTTCCGCCCGGCGGCGATCGAGCTGGCGAAGGGGGAGCCGCCGCCCGGTGAGCCGCCGAAGGAGATCCCGCTGCCGCCGCGGTCGACGACCGGCGACGAGCTAAGGGCCCGCGTCGGCGGCTGGGCGGAGGTCCACGCGACCCTCGTCGACGCGCGCCCCGGGAGCCACGGCAGCGACTGGCGCGAGGTCGTCTTCCGCATGGACGACGGCACGGAATTCGTGACGACCGAGGCGGAGTGGGTCGTCGACAAGACCTACCGGCCGCACTTCGGCGCCCGCGTGACGGTGCTCGGCAGCGTCTACGAGGAGGAGGGGAAGCTCGGCTTCGGCAAGATGGTGATGTGCCTCGGCGAGGTCGAGGGCTGCGGCCGGGGGACGGCGCCCGTCCGCCGCTGAGCTGCCCGCCGCGGCCTCGCCCGCCGGCGCAGAAGGGGCGGGGGAGGGCCGCGACGACCTGACGCTGCAAGATGTTCGCGCCCCCCACGCGCGCGCGAGCGACTACAGTTTGCGGTGACGTGCCCTTGGCCGCAGAGGCCTGCACGCCCACAGAGGAGACCGAGATGAAGTGGATCGTCGGAATTGACCTGCGTCACCGGAGCGACGGCGCGATCAAGTTCGCCAAGTGGTTGCGCGAGTCGAGCGAGCCCGTCGAGGCCTGCGGGCTCGTCGGCGTCCACGTCGTCGAGGCCAAGCAGATGGCCGCGCTCCAGCGCTTCGACCCGCGCCCGGCGGTGCTTCAGCGCCTCGCGGACGAGTCCAACGTCGTCCTCCGCGACGCCGGCGCGGCCGAGTACTTCCAGAAGATCGACGTGATCGAGGGCCGCAAGGCGGCGCACAGCCTCGAGTCGGCGTGCATCTACCACCACGGCGACGGCCTCATCATCGGCCGGGCCGCGGGCGCCGAGGAGCAGGCGATGGTCCGCCTCGGCTCCGTCGCCCGTCACCTCCTCCGGGCCCTGCCGGCGCCGACCTTCGTCGTCGCCCCGGACCTCGACGCGGCGACCCTCGGCGACGGGCCGATCATCGTCGCCACGACCCCGAGCGACGCCTCGCTCAGCGCCTGCAACTTCGCCCGCGCCCTCGGCGAGCGCCTCGGCCGCGACGTCGTCTTCGTCCGCGTCGTCACCGTCCCCGAGGACTACGCCCACATCTACTGGTCGAAGGACGCCCTCGAGAGCTTCCGCCACGACTACGTCGAGCGCGCGCGCACCCAGCTCGCCGGCTGGCTCGCCGACAACGGCCACGCCGACGCCCGCTACGAGGTCCGCTACGGCCCCGAGGTCACCGAGCTCGTCGCCGCGGCGCGCCTCCACGCCTCGCCCTTCATCGTCTGCGGGTCGCGCCTCCTCGGCACCCTCGAGCGCATGCTCACCCCGAGCACCAGCTCCGAGCTCGCCGCCCAGGCGCCGTGCCCGGTCGTCGTCGTGCCGCCGGATCACCGCGGCTCCCTCGGCGCCGCGAGCTGAGCCGCCGCCTCCGCCAAGCGCGCCCCGGGCGGCCTCAGGGTCGTCCAGGGGCGCGAATTGGGGTATACCCGCGCGGCGATGAAGCTCCGCACGGGCCCCCTGACGCTCCTCACCGGCTCCCTCCTCTCGTTCCTCGGGTTCTCCGGGATCGCGGCCTGCGACGGCCAGTCCCCGGAGGTCGGCTACGGCCCCGGAAAGGACGAGGTCGCCGCCCACGCCGCGGCCAAGGAACAGGAGGATCAGAAGAAGGCGCAGGCAGAGACCAAGGCCGCGCCCGGCCAGGCCCACGCCGCTCAGGACCCGCGCGCCCATCAGCCGCCGCCGCCGGCCCAGGAGCTCCCCAAGGAGCCGAGCCCGGACATCAAGTACGACGCGCCCTTCGACGGCGCCCCGGTGGCGACCCGCACCGACGAGCACGGCATCAAGATCGAAGACTTCGTCGTCGGCGACGGCGCGGAGGCGGTCAAGGGCGCGTCCGTCGTCGTCCACTACACCGGCTACCTCACCGACGGCACCGTCTTCGACACCTCGCTCAAGCGCGGCCGCCCCTTCCCCTTTGAGCTCGGCGCCGGTCGGGTGATCAAGGGCTGGGACTTCGGCGTCGAGGGCATGAAGGCCGGCGGCAAGCGCCGCCTGATCATCCCCGCCGAGATGGGCTACGGGCCGCGCGCGGCCGGCAAGATCCCGCCGAACTCGACGCTGATCTTCACCCTCGATCTCCAGCAGGTGACGCCGCCGCTCCCCGATCCGCAGCCGCTCACCGCCTTCGAGGGCAAGCCGCTGAAGACCGACAAGCGCGCCAACGGCCTGATCGTCGAGGACTTCAAGATCGGCGACGGGGCCGAGGCCAAGGCCGGCGACGAGGTGAAGGTCCACTACCGCGGCACCCTCGA
>JAGQIT010000088.1 GCA_020431135.1 Myxococcales bacterium
ACCAGGGCGCGGGCATCGAGCTGGTGGTGGCGAAGAGCTTCCAGCGCATCTTCCAGGAGAACATGGTCTACAGCGGGCTGCCCTTCACCACCGACTTCTCGGTGCTGGAGCGGTTGCAGAAGGGCGAGGACGTGGATCTCGCCGCCCTCGCCGACGAGCTGCCGCCGTTCTTTCGTGCGGTGGCCGGCAACGGCGGGCTGATGCGCTACGGCACCCGCCTGCTCGCGGGCGAGGTGACGCCGTCCTACGACCTCGAGCGCCGCGCGCGCCCGATGAACTGCGTCGAGAAGATCATCGCCCAGCGGACCTTCCGGGCCCCGGGTGAGGCCACCGGCATCGGCTCGGTCGCCCCCGGCGATCAGGTGCTCTGCGAGGCGGGCTTCCGCGGCATGCACGAGTACACGGCCGGCATGGTCATGGCCCTCTACGCCGAGGAGTGGGGCAAGGCGCCGATCCACAACCCGGAGCTCGTCGCCGCCTTCGAGGATCACTTCGTCCTCATCGATCGCGACACCGTGCCGCTGCGCGTCAAGAACCAGCGCCTGGCGCCGGCGCGCAAGCTGACCGAAGAGATGGTCGAGGCCTGCGAGCGCAACGGCATCCGCCTCCACGGCCCCGGCCGCCCGTACCACGCCGGCGTCTGCCACCGGATTGTCGTCGAGGACTACGCGCTGCCCGGGACGATCATCGTCCTCACCGACTCGCACACGCCGACCGCCGGGGTCCTCAACGCCTTCGCCTTCGGCGTCGGCTCGACGGCGATGGCCTTCGCCCTGCGCACCGGCCTCATCCCCGTGACCGTGCCGAAGACCGTCCGCGTGCTCGTCGAGGGCGACGCCCGCGGCGTGGTCTCGCCGAAGGATCTGATCCTCCACCTGATCGGCGATCCCTACTTCCGCGAGGAGCAGTGGCGCGAGTCGCCGACCGACACCTGCGTGATCCAGCTCGGCGGCCCCGGCCTCGATCAGTGGAACGTCGACGAGCTCAGCGTGATCACCAACATGACCGTCGAGGGCGGCCTGATGACCGGCACGGTCGAGCCGTGCAAGCCGATCGTCGACTTCCTCAAGTCGCGCCGTGACATCGACGCGAGCGATCTCCTGGTCTACCCGGACGACGACGCCGAGTACGTGCGCACGATCCGCGTGAACCTCGACGAGGTGCCGCTGACGGTGGCGACGCCGGGCGACTCGCGCAACCGCGAGTCCCTCGAGGCGGCCGCGGGGACGCCGATCCACAACGTCGTGATCGCCTCGTGCACGGGCGGCTCGCTCGCCGATCTGCGGGCGGCCGCCGACGTCCTCCGCGGCCGCGCGATCAAGGACGGGGTGCGCGTGACCGTCACCCCGTCGAGCCACGACGTCGCCGAGGCGGCCGAGGCGGAGGGGCTCCTCGAGCTCTTCCGCGGGCTCGGGGCTGTGGTCACCGATCCCGGCTGCGGCTCGTGCATCGGCAACGGGCCCGGGATCCCGCTCGAGGGCGAGACCACGGCGAGCACGACGAACCGCAACTTCGATCGGCGGATGGGGGCTCCAGGCCCCGTCTACCTGGTGTCGCCGGCGGTCGCGGCCGCCTCCGCGGTCACCGGTGCGCTCGCCGATCCGCGGAGCCTCGACAGCGCCGCGTCGTAGCTCGGCGGAGGTCGTCGGCGGCGCGCTCAGGAGCCGCCGCCGACGTCTGCGCGGCTTCGCTGAGAATCGACCCGCACGCCCGCAGATGCAGCCCGAGGGGCGTATTCCCGAAGATCATGTAGACTAGGTCGTGATGATCCTCGCGTGGTCGCTGGTGCTCTTCGTCGCGGGTCCGGCCGAGCCGGCGCCGGCGACCGCGGAGCTGCGCCCCGCCCCCGCGCCTCGCCAGGCGCATGGGGACGACGCGAGCGCGACGAGGGCGGACGACGAGCGCGTCGCCTTCGTCCCCAACAGCGACCTCCGCGATCCCTTCGCCGATCGCCGCGGCGCTGGGCAACAGCCGCGGACAGCCGCTGGCGAGCCCGCGCGGCGGAGCACCGGGCTCAAGGATCCCTTCGCGCCCGAGGCCCTGCGACCGCCGGCGAAGCGGCGGCCGCCCGAGGCTCGACCCACGGTACCCGAGGGGGTGCTCGTGGATCCCTTCGCGGCCCGTCGCGGCGCACAGCACCCGCCGCCGCGCCTCAGCGCCGAGCTCAAGGATCCCTTTCGGGCCGCGAACGCACGGGCCGCCGACGCCGAGCGGCGCAGCAAGGCCGCCGCGCCGACGCGGGCTTCATCACAGCCCGAGGCCTGCGCCGCGAGCGAGCGCGACGGCGTCGCGATCCAGCGCCCGGAGGCGCTCCGCGGCAAGGCGTCGCCGTGCCGATCGGCGACCCCGCGTAGCCCGTAGGCTCACCCCGGGCGCCCTTGTCCCGCCTAGCGCCACGACGTAGCGTGAGCGCACCTATGCGGACGCTAACGAGCTATCTCCTCGGCGCCTGGCAGCCCGCTGCTGGCGAGCCCTCGGCAACCCTTGTCAACCCGGCGACGGAGGAGCCGCTCGCGGTCGTCCACCGCGCGCAGGACCTCGACAAGGCGGTCGCCTACGGCCGCGATGTCGGCGGCCCGGGCCTCCGCGCGCTGACCTTCAAGCAGCGCGGCGAGCTCCTCAGCGCGCTCTCCAAGCTCCTCTACAGCAACCGCGAGGAGCTCCTCGATCTGGCGATGGTCAGCGGCGGCTGCACCCGCGGCGACGCCAAATTCGACGTCGACGGGGCGATGGGCGTTCTCGCTGCCTACGCTCAGGTCGCGGAGGAGCTCGGCGAGCAGCCGTGGATCCTCGACGACGATCCGGCGTCGATCCTCCGGACCTCGAAGATCCGCGTCCAGCACGTCTCGCTGCCGCGCCACGGCCTGGCGATCCACATCAACGCGTTCAACTTCCCGGCCTGGGGGATGATCGGCAAGGCGGCGGTCGCCCTCCTCGCCGGGATGCCGGTGCTGAGCAAGCCGGCGACGAGCACCTGCCTCCTCGCCCACCGGATCGCCGAGCTGATCGTCGAGGCGAACGTCCTCCCCGCGGGCGCCTTCCAGTTCCTCGCGGGCTCGGCCGGCGATCTCCTCGATCACGTCGGCCCGCAGGACGTCATCGCCTTCACCGGCTCGGCGGCGGTCGGCGCCAAGATCCGCGGGCACAGGGCGGTCCTCGCCAACAACGTCCGCGTCAACATCGAGGCCGACTCGCTCAACGCCGTCGTCTTCGGCCCCGACCTCGAGCAGGGCACCGAGCTCTTCGATCTGGCGATCCGCGACGCCGTCACCGAGCTGACCCAAAAGACCGGTCAGAAGTGCACGGCGACCCGGCGGATCCTCGTCCCCGAGGGGCTCCTCGACACCGTCCGCGAGGTCCTCGCGGAGCGCCTCGGCGAGCGCGCGGCGAAGACCGGCGACCCGGCGGACAAGGGCGTGAAGATGGGCCCGCTGGCGACGGCGCAGCAGCTCGCCGACGCCCGCGCGGGCATCAAGGCCCTCGAGGCCGACGCGAAGATCGTCCGCGGCAACCCGGAGCGCGCGGAGTTCGAGGGCGTCGAGGCCGGCAAGGGCTTCTTCCTCGAGCCGATCCTCCTCGAGGCGAGCGCCGAGGCGGCGGCCAACCCCGCGTCGGCCTTCCACCGCATCGAGGTCTTCGGCCCGGTCGCCACCCTCCTCCCCTACGACGGCGGCGTCGAGGCGGCCGCGGCGATCATCCGCGCCGGCGAGGGCTCGCTGGTCTCGACCGTCTACAGCGACGATCGCGAGTTCACCGGGGCGGCGATCGCCGCCCTCGCGCCGCACCTCGGGCGCCTGGTGATCAACGACGAGAAGAACGCCCGCGGCGCCTTCAGCCCGGGATGCGTCTTCCCGCAGGGCAACCACGGCGGCCCCGGGCGGGCCGGCTGCGGCGCCGAGCTCGGGGGCACCTTCGGCCTCGACCTCTACACCCAGCGGACGGCGATCCAGGGCGGCGCGAGCCAGCTCGCGCGCGTCCTCGGCAAGCGCAAGTCGGCGAACTGACGCGCTTTTGCCCGTCTGCGGCCCCACTCCGCGGCGGCAGACGGGCACCCGTTCGCGCTATCCTCAGTCCACCATGGGCATGATCATCGCCATCGTCGCGATCCTCGGCGGATGCTTCGTCGCGGTCGTCAACCGCCTCCTCGCGCACAAGGAGCGGATGGCGATGATCGAGGCGAAGCGCCCGAAGATCGTTCTCCAGCTCCCGGACGCTCCGGGCCTGGAGCACGACGACCTGACCGATCAGATCCTCGCCGCGTGCAAGGCGAAGGGGATCGACGTCGACCTCGAGCTCGAAGAGCGGCCAAAGCAGCTGCTCTAGCGCGGCGTTCTCTTCGAGGGGCAGGCGTCGGCGAGCGCGCGTGAGGTCGTTCGGCGTCGGCGTCGTCTGGACTCCGGCCAGCATGTACCTCGGCCGACGAAGAAGCCTAGCGGCGTCGCCTACTTCCTCTTCTAGACGACGCGAAGCTCGAAGTTCGCGTGGAGCCACGGCACGCGGCGCACCTCCTCTTCGGCGTCGCCCTCCCCCTCCTCGGCGACGACGTGGATGAGCACCGCGTTCGCGCGCCCGGGGAGCGCGAGCGCTGCGTCGATGCGCCGGTCGACGTCGACGCAGCGCAGGCGCTCGCCGCCCGCGAAGGGCTCGCGCCAGACCGCGCCTTCGTCCTCGATCCAGAGCCACCCGGCGCCGCCGCAGAGGAGCCGCCCGCGGCCGCTGCGGCGGCGGTGATGATCGGCGTCGAAGATCGCGTAGCCTTCGTCAGGGCCGCCGAGCGGCTCGATCATCTCGCCGCGGATCCGCCAGACCTCGCGATCGAGCCCGAGCGCGTAGCGGTGCGTCTCGTCAGGGCCGAGGGCGATCGCCGGCGCGTCGCCGCGGCAGTCCTCGTCGTCGAGGGCGGAGGCCTTCTCTGCGTCGCCGAGGAAGGTCCAGTCCGGGCATGTGAAGAGCGCCCGCCGCGGATCCGCGGGCGGCCACACCGGCGCCCACGCAGGTCCGGCGCGCCGCCAGCCGAGGGCGACGACCGAGCCGACGATCGCGTCGACGTCGTAGACCGAGAGGTAGGCGTCGAGCTGGGGCGCGACCTCGACCCGCACGGGCTCGTTGTCCATGTAGCCCCACAGCTTCTTGCCGTGGCCGCAGGGCCAGTCGTGGACGACCGGCGCGAGGATCCCGACCTCGTCCTCGGTGACGCGCAGCCAGTGGAACCAACAGCGCCCGCCCGCGGCGCCGACGCCTGCGTCAGGATCGACGTAGAAGGGCCGGAGGCGCTCGATCCCCGCGACCGGCGTCCGCGGGCCGTCGAGCGCCCCGTAGCCGCAGCCCTGTGTCCCCCAGCCGAGCGCGCGGCGGGCGTCGCCGCTGATCGCCGCCCAATCGAGCGGCGCGCCGCGGCGGAGCACCGCGCCGTCGACCAGCGAGCGCAGTTCCACCGGCGTGGTCGGCTGACGGACGTGGGCGCGCGGATCCCTGCGCCGCAGATCCAGGATCGCAGGCGTCTCCGCGTCGACGCAGATCGTCCTTGCCAGCGCTCCGAGCCCGCCGAGTGGCTCGGTCTGCCACGGGATCCAGGGTCCAGGCGTCGGTACCTCGGGCGCGCGTGCCACGACGGACGTACGCCGAGCCTTGGGCGCCTCCGACCACGTCTCGGCGCGGCTGAGCTCCTCCATACGTCGCCGCAGCGCCGCGGTCGACGTCTCCGCGCCGGTCCACCACAGCGCCTCGACGGGGCGACCGAGCGCGGCCTCGGCCGCCTCGTACTCCTCCGCCAGCACGGCCCGGATCTCGTCGTCCTCGCGCAGCTCGGCGTCGCCCGGATCGCTGATGTCGCGGATGATCAGCAGCGAGCGCGCCCGGCGTAGCCACGCGCGGTGACGAGCGAGCGCCGCGACCATGTGCATCGGCACGATCACCGCAAGCGCCGGCGGCGGGTCGAGGCTCACCCGCGGCGCGGCGTCGTCGACCCCCCAGGCGAGCGCCTCGAGGGCCGCCGGCAGCCGCGGCGTGGACCACGGGTAGCTGACCTGGAGGTCACCTAGGTGGATGAGGCCGAGCCCGCCGGACATCGCCTCGATCCAAGCACACTCGGGCCCGC
>JAGQIT010001100.1 GCA_020431135.1 Myxococcales bacterium
TCAGGCTCCCCCGCGGGGTTTGAGGAGCAGTTCGGACCGCTAGAACCGCCCTCAAGGCTTTGAAGGAGGGAGCCGCCGCGGGGAAAGCCTGAATACTGCTCTAGCATCGTTGCCAGACCTTCGTTCACACTGAACGCACGGGCGGTCGTAACATCCGTTCAGTGAACCCGTCAAGTTCCTGCTATGGCCGGACTGACGACGTTTCGCGGAACGCGCCTGCCGGGGGCCAAGGGCGCCCAACACGCATGCCAAGGGTGGCGCCGTACGCGCTCCCCGAAACGGTCTCCAGACGCGGGCGAATGCGCCCCTGCGAGGCGGCGCCGCGCGCGACAAATTCGTCAGCGATCACAACGCGATCGACACCATCTCGGTCGCTCCGCCGGCGGGTATTCGAGGCTCCGATCGCCGTCGATCCGCGTCGACGCGTCGCGGCTCGAGGTGTCGCTCGGTCACCGCGAGAGCTCGGCGCACAGGCGTCGATCGAGACGCGCGTGAGCTCCTCGTTGGCGACCGTCCGTCGATCACCGCGAGGAGCACGGACACGTCGCCGCGTCGTGACGATGAGCGCCAGACCGACACGCGAAGTCGACCGCGCCCTTCCCTCGCGTGCGCGCTCGAGTGACGCCGCGGCGCAGCCTCGCCGCCGCGGCGCAGCCTCGCCGCCGCGACGCGTCCGCAACACCCACGCGCGTGGAGCGAGTTGCGCTCGCCGATCGACGCGACGCCCCGGTACTGGAGATCGAGGACGCGGCGCTGCCACGCCCTGCGCCTGCGCCTGCGCCCGCGCGTGCGTCTGCGCCGATGATCGACCGCACACCGCCGGCGCCATCGCGGCCGCGTACGAGTAGAATGCAGCCATGGGCGAATTCCGTGACCGTCGCGTCCCCGCCGATGGACGTGAGGAGCGGGGTGATCGGACCGCGGAGGCGCTCCTCGCCGCCGGCCGCCGGATCTTCGCCGAGCTCGGCTACCACGGCGCCTCGGTGCGGGCGATCGCCGGCGCCGCGGAGGTCAACCCCGCGCTCGTCCGCTACCACTTCGGCTCGAAGGAGGGGCTCTACCAGCAGGTCCTCGAGCGGGCGATGGGCGGCCTGCGCGAGCGCCTCCTGCGGGCCTTCATCGACGACGCGAGCGGCGACCTCCGCGGCCGGATCCAGGCGGTGGTCCGCGCCTACCTCAGCCATCTCGCCGACGATCGCGACGTCCCGCGGCTGATCCAGCGCGCCCTCCTCGATCGCGACGCCAACCTCCGGCGGATCGCCGGCGAGCACCTGCGCCCGCTCCTCGAGGCCGCGCGCCCGCTCGTCGACCCCGAGGAGCGCAGCGAGGTCGACGAGCTGATCACGTCGATGTTCGGCGCCCTGATCGCGCCCTTCCTCTACGAGCCGCTGCTCACCGACCTCTTCGGCCGCGACGTCCTCTCGCCGGCGTCGATCCAGCGGCGCCAGAGCCATCTCGAGGCGCTGATCGACCTCGTGCTCGACCGCCTAGGCGCCGGCGCCTAGGAGCCTGTCCGAGCAATCGACGCGCGCTCTCACGTGCAGTCGTCGATCCCCTCGTCGCCGTCAGAGCTCGCAGTACGCCCGGCAAAGCCGCGCTCTGACCAAGCCGAGAGGGCCGACGATTTCTGCGCGAGAGCACACGCAGCGCTGACAGAGGCGAGAGCGCCGACGTCGGCAATCGAGCGGCGCCCGTGAACGGCCCTGCCTGCCGTCCTCGTCCCTCGCAGCGGACGTTCGACCCGCTGGAGCTCGGCGAGACGCGCCCCGTCCTCGCCGGCGCCCTCTGCCCTAGGCGGACAAACCCTGCTAGCGTGCGCGGGTCATGGACGAGGCCGCGCTCTACACCTGGCTCCTCTACGGGATCTTCGCCGTCGCCGCGCTGACGATCCTCGCGCTCCTCTTCGTCAGCGCCCCCTACGGCCGCCACCAGCGCGGCGGCTGGGGCCCGACGATGAACACCCGCGCGGCCTGGGTGGTGATGGAGTCGCCGTCGGTCTTCTGGTTCCTCGCCGTGTTCTTCGCCGGCGAGCACGCGTGGTCGCTGACGCCCCTGGTCCTCCTCGGGATGTGGCAGGCGCACTACGTCCAGCGGACGCTGATCTTCCCGTTCCTCCTGCGCACCGGGGGCAAGCCGACGCCGGTCTCGGTCGTGGCCATGGGCTTCGGCTTCAACCTGGTCAACGCCTACCTCAACGCCCGGCTCATCTCGCACATCGCCACCTACGACGCGTCGTGGCTCACCGATCCGCGCTTCCTCGTCGGCGCGGGCCTCTTCGCCTTCGGCTACAGCCTCAACCGGAGCAGCGATCGCGCGCTGCGCAACCTCCGGGCGCCGGGCGAGTCCGGCTACAAGATCCCGCGCGGCGGCGCCTTTGAGCTGGTCTCGTGCCCCAACTACTTCGGCGAGCTCGTCGAGTGGACCGGCTGGGCGATCGCGACCTGGTCGCTCGCCGGCCTGTCGTTCGCGGTCTTCACCGCCGCCAACCTCGTGCCGCGGGCGATCAGCCACCACCGCTGGTACAAGGAGAAGTTCCCCGACTACCCGACCTCGCGTCGGGCCGTGATCCCCTTCCTTCTATAGAAGCTGAGAGGACGGCGACGAGGAGACGAGGCGTCGATGACGGGGGCCGCGGCGATCCGGACCCGCTGGTACGACCCGGCGCGCGACCTCGAGATCCGCTACGCGACACCCGCGGACATCGCCGACGTCGCCGACATGCTCGCCATGCCCGAGGTCTGCGAGCACGTCTTCTTCGGCCCCAACAGCCGCGAGGAGACCGAGGCCTACTTCGGCCCGGACATCGCGGCCGCCGAGGCCGCCCTCGCCCGCGGCGCGCGACCGGACGCCCATGAGTTCGTGATCCGCCGCGGCGGCGCCTTCGTCGGCCAGTGCGCGTGCGTCCCGGTGGCGTTCGGCGCCGGCAACTACGCGATCGGCTACCAGCTCCTGCCGACGTACTGGCGCCAGGGGATCGGCGGCTGGGCCGGGGAGTTCCTCCTGTGGTTCGGCCTCGAGGTCCTCGGCGCCCGCCGCCTCAGCGCTGAGTGCCTGGCGACCAACGCCGGCTCGATCCGGATCCTCGAGCGCTGCGGCCTCGCGCGCGAGGGCCTCCAGCGCGCCTACTTCCGCAGCCGCGGCCGCGACCACGATCAGCTCCTCTTCGGCCTCCTCGCCGCCGACAACCGCCGCGATCTCAGGGCGATCGCGGCGCGCTTCGAGCCCACCTGAGCGCTGAGACGCCAGTAGCGCCGCCGACAACCGCCGCGATCTTGAGGCGATCGCGGCGCGCTTCGAGCCCACCTGAGCGCTGAGCCCCTCTTCGGCCTGCCCGACGCACGCCGAGCAAGGAGCGCCTCACGGGCTCCCCGTTCGTTGAGGTCTGCGCGCCGCTCGACGCCACGCGAGCCAGGAGCCGGAGGCAGGCAGATGGCTCAGCGGAGGCCGAGGATGTGGACGCGCCCCGAGCGGGTGCCGACGACGACCCGCGCGCCGTCGAAGGCGAAGGCGAAGGCGGACTCGCCGAGGTCGCAGGCGGCGATCCGCGCGCCGTCGAGGCCGAGGATGACGATCTCGCCGCAGCGGCGGGCGACGGCGATCCGCTCGCCGACGAGCCGCGCCGCGACGGTGTCCGAGGGGAGATTGACGCCGCCGCGCTCGCGCAGGAGGCCGTCGACCCGCGTCAGCCAGCGCCTCGCGCTGTCGCCCTCCCCCTCGCTGTGGACGACGTAGGCGCCCTCGCTACCGCAGCCGAGGTCGCCGATGAAGTCGATGTGTCCGCGCAGCTCGAGGAGCACGACCGGCGTGGTCTGATCGGGGAGCCAGCGCGCGAGCTGGCCCTCGCCGGTGCCCGAGCGGGCTATCCACGCGCCATCGGCGGCGACGAGGGGCCCGAAGCCGTAGTGGAAGCGCGAGTCGTCCGCGTCGGTGTCGCCGCCCACCGAGTAGAGGAGGCGGCGCTCGTCCAGCGACCACACCTGGAGGAACTCGCGGGTGCCGGCGATGTCGCTCTCGCCCCCCTCGAGGACCTCGGGGCTGAACCACCCGAGGGTGGCGACGAAGCGTCCGCTGCGATCGGCGACGAGCTGCGAGACCTGGCGGGTGATCCCGGCGAGCGCGGCGTGGTCGTCCCCCTCGAGATCCCAGAGCGCGACGCCCTCGCTGCGACCGCCGACGAGAACGCGATCGCCGGCGAGGCCGAGGCCGTAGACGCCCATCCGCACGTCGTGCGCGGGCGGGCCCTCGATCTCGCGGAGGACCTCGGCCGTCCGCGGGTTCCACACGGTGATCCCCGGCGGATCGTCGTCGCGGCTGGTCAGCAGGCGGCCGTCCGCGGTGAAGAGGAAGGGGTGCTTGTTGGGCTCGGGCCAGCGCCGGAGCTCGGCGAGGGAGCGGCCGCTCTCGAGGTCCCACACCCGCACGGTGCCGCAGCTGTCGCCGGTCGCCGCGAGGCCGTGCTCGGGGGCGAGGGCGACCTCGGGGACGTAGTCGGCGTGGCGGGCGACGGGCGTCTCGACCTCGGGATCAAGAACGACGAGCTCGCCGCTGCGCCCGCCGACGACGAGGTAGCGGCCGACCCGGGCGAGCGCCGCGGCGCCGCGATCGGTGCCGGGGAGCTGGCGATGCGCGCCGTTCTGGTCCCAGAGCTCGACGACGTCGGCCGCCGCCGCGATCCCGCGCTCGTCGACGACGAGGGCGCCGATCGGCCAGGCGGCGCGGCGCTCGACGACCTTGCGCCGCCCCGCGAGATCCCAGCCGAGGAGCCCCTCGCCGGCGGTCCACAGGAGCCCGTCGGGGCCGCGGGCGAGGACCACCGGGCCGGTGCTCGGGTGGCCCTCGGACGCGTCGCCCATCGGCACCGCGAGGAACCAGCTCCCTTGGCCGACGATCATCGTCTCGGCGACGTAGATCGGATCGCAGGGCTCGCCGCTGGCGGCGTCCCAGACGACGACGCGGTTGTCGCGGCGGCTGGCGATGACGAGGCCGTCGGTGAGGAGCACCGCGCTCCACGCCCCCTCGCCGTCGCCGAGGGCGTGGCGCAG
>JAGQIT010001101.1 GCA_020431135.1 Myxococcales bacterium
CTTCTTCGCCGACTTCTTCGCCGACTGCTTCGCCGACTTCTTCGCCGACGTCTTCGCCGTCGATTTGCTCGTCGACTTCTTCGCCGTCGATTTGCTCGTCGACTGCTTCGCCGACGACTGGCTCGTCGACTGCTTCGCCGACGACTGGCTCGCCGACTTTTTCGCCGACGACTTCTTCGCCGACGTCTTGCTCGCCGCTTTCGCCTCTTTGCGCTTCGCGCTCGCGCCTGAAGGCTTCGCCGCGGGCTTCTCGGACGTCTCCGATGTCTTTGCCGTCGTCTTTACGGGCGTCGCCTCCGACGTCTTCGCGGGCCTCCTCGGCGCCTTCGGCGAGGCGGGCTTCGCCGCGCGCTGGGGCTCGGCGCTGGCGGCCTTGGTCGCCCGCACGCGCTCGGAGCTCTTGCTCGCCTTGGCCGCGAGGCGCTTGCTGGAGAGCGTCGACTCGGCGGCGAGCCGGGCCGCGAGCTCGCGGCCGCGCGCCTGCTCCTTGCGTCGATACTTGCGCGCCTCCTCGAGCAGCTGAGCGGCGTGCTCGCGGGCGCTCGCGGTGACCCGCGCGCCGCCGAGCATGCGCGCCAGCTCCTCGACGCGCGCGGCCTCGTCGAGCCGGGTCACGCGGGTCGTCGTCCGGCCGCCCTCGGTGAGCTTCTCGACGCGGAAGTGCGCGTCGGCGAAGGCGGCGATCTGCGGGAGGTGGGTGATGCAGAGGACCTGGCGCTGCCGCGAGGCCCGGTAGAGGCGGCGGCCGATCGCCTCGGCGACCGCTCCGCCGACGCCGGCGTCGACCTCGTCGAAGACGTAGGTGGTCACGTGATCGCCGGTCGCCAGCACGCCCTTGAAGGCGAGGAGCACCCGCGAGAGCTCGCCGCCCGAGGCGACCCGGCTCAGCGACGCCGCCGGCTCGCCGGGGTTGGCGGTGAAGAGGAGCTCGACCCGGTTGCGGCCGCGGGGGCCGTGCTGATCCTCGGGGAGGGTGTCGACCCGGACCTCGAGGCGCGCGCTCCCGAGGTGGAGCGCCCGGAGCTCGCCCTCGATCTCGCGGGCGAGGCGCTCGCTCGCCGCCCGCCGGGCCTGGTCGAGGCGGCCCGCGAGCTCGCCTGCCGCGCGCCGGAGGCCGGCCTCCTGGGCCGCGAGCGCGGCCTGGCGATCGTCGGCGTTGTCGAGCTCGGCGAGCTCCTCGCGCATCTGCTCGGCCCGCGCCGCGAGCTCGCCGAGCTCGACCCGGTGCTTGCGCCGCAGGCCCTCGAGCTCATGCAGGCGCTCCTCGGCGAGGTCGAGCTCGCCGGGCTCGATCTCGATCTCGGAGGCGAAGCGCGAGGCCGCCGACGCCGCCTCCTCGCAGGCGATCTGGGCGGTCGCCAGCTGCTCGCCGATCTCGGCGAGGAGGCGCGACGAGCCCGGCCCGCGGCGGGCCTCGTCGACGAGCCCGGCGAGGCGCGCCGCGATCGCGTCGTCGGCCTCGTAGAGCATCTCGTGGGCCTGGCGGGCGAAGCCGACCCAGCGCTGGGCGTCGCGGAGGAGGACCACGCGATCGCGGAGCGCCTCGTACTCCCCGACCTCCGGGGCGACGCGATCGATCTCCTCGAGCTGGAAGCGGATGTAGTCGGCGCGGGCGACCCCCTCGCGCGCGCGCGCCTCGAGATCGGCGAGCGCCCGCCGGC
Organism: Myxococcales bacterium; assembly: GCA_020431135.1. Taxonomy (GTDB): domain Bacteria; phylum Myxococcota_A; class Polyangia; order Nannocystales; family Nannocystaceae; genus JADJRG01. The sequence goes on from JAGQIT010001101.1 coordinate 1,662, forward strand.
ACCCCTGCCAGCGCTCGTAGGCCTCGGCGTAGCGCCGGCGCAGGCCGCCCTCGCCGTCGAGGCTCGCGTAGGCGTCGAGGAGATCGAGGTGGCGGCTGACCTGGGTCAGCGAGTGGTGCTCGTGCTGCGAGCAGATGTCGACGAGCTCGCCGCCGACGCGCTCGAGCATCCCGAGGGTGGTCAGGCGCGCGTGGATCACCGAGCGCCCGCGCCCGGCCTTGCCGACGACGCGCTCGAGGACGAGGCCCTCACGCCACGACGGATCGAGATCGAGGTCGACGACGGCCTCGGCGATCCGATCGCGGGCGCCCGGCTCGAGCTCAAACTGGGCCTCGACGCGAGCGGCGCTCGCGCCCTTGCGGACCAGCTCCGCGCGCCCGCGGGCGCCGCGGAGGAGCATGAGGGCGTCGACAATGATCGACTTCCCCGCGCCGGTCTCCCCGGTGAGCACGTTCATCCCCGGCCCGAGCTCGAGGGCGACGTCGTCGAGGAGCGCGAGACCGCGGATGTGGAGGTAGACGAGCACGCGCGGCTTCTAGCACAGCCCCACCGCGTTGCCGAGCGGCCGTCCCCGGGACCGCCGCACGCACAGCCCCGCCGACGGAGAGTATCTGCATGAGGACACAGTTTCTTTCCCCGGGTGAGGGCGTAGGCTGAGGGCATGGAAGGGTCGTCGGGTGGACTGCGGGAGGGGCCTGAGCGCAGCGACGCGGCGGAGGGGGTCGACCTCGACCTCCTCCGCGCCGTCTTCGACTCCGCCTTCGACGCGCTCGTCGCGATCGACGAGCGCGGGACGATCCTCGCCGTCAACCCGGCGATCCAGTCGAACTTCGGCTACCACCCCGCGGAACTCCTCGGCCGCGACGTCACCGTGTTGATGCCGGAGCCCGACCGGAGCCAGCACCACAAGTACATCCGCCGCTACCTCGAGACCGGCGAGCGCCGGATCATCGGCATCGGCCGCGANNCACTTCGTCGGAAAATGCTCCAGTGATCTGACCACCGGTTGCTTGGTGCTTGGCTCAGGCCTTCGCCATCTGCTTGGCGACGCCGCAACGCCAACGCTGAATGCGCCATTTGGGATGGCCTTCCATCCACTTGGCGATCTCGCCCTGCCCGTACATCATGCACTGATGCGGGGTGACGGCCTCAGCCATGTAGTTGAGACGAACATCCTGGCACCGCGCCGGTTCCTGGACCATACAGACAGACAAGACGATTTCGATCATCAGACGATCTCCTAGTCGTGTTCACCCCGCCGCATTGCGGCGGGATCAGCATCACCAGGGCGCTCGTCCCAATTTGCCTGCTTGTTGTGTTTTGCAAACTAAACGACTCGAATCGCACAGTTCAAGTACAACTTCTGAGCGAAGTGCCGCCTATTTGTTAGGCATGATCTTCATTTCCATTAGATTTGGCGATAGCGCCACGGCAGAGGCAAGCAAGACAAGGGATTGCAATTGCAGCTTTTCCAGATATGCCACAAACTACGCCTGCAAGCGTGTGCTGGTCGCATTGAACTAGGGTTAGTTTTGCTGCATACGATTCGATATTGCAGTGCAGGGAGGCTTGTGAGCCACGGTTTACTGCACCAGATGTCTTTCCATGATGCCTGTGTGGAAAAATCTGAAGCATATCGGGTTCCAATGGGGCTGAAGCGGGCAGTGCGTCCTGCTACCCTCCGACGGCTTCGAAACGGAAGCGTGGCGGCCTCGTGACCTGGCAGGAATTTGAAGACCAACGATGAAGCCCAATTCGACACCTCCCCCTCCACCCAACATCGAGGCACTCATCCTCGACGCCATCTTCGAATCGGCGGCGGCAGGTATCATGTCGATCACATCCAGGGGCATCATGCGCACCATCAATGCCGCGGCCTGCAAGATGTTTGGCTTCACCCCCGACGAATTGATCGGAAAAAACGTCAGCGTACTCATGCATGGCGAGAATAACGAGAAACACGACGCCTACATGACGCGCTATTTGGGCACCGGACAAAGCCGGATCATCGGCATCGGCCGCGAGGTCCTCGGCCGGCGCCGCGACGGCACGACCTTCCCGCTCGACCTCGCGATCACGGAGTTCTCCGTCCGTGGCGAGCGCCGCTTCCTCGGGCTCCTCCGCGACGTGAGCGAGCGCAAGGCCCACGAGGAGCGACAGGCGGCCCTGGCGGCGCGCGAGGCCCACCAGCGCGGGAAGACCGAGATCGCCGCGGGCGTTCTCCACGACCTCGGCAACGTCCTCTCGGGGATCGGCTCGCGGCTCAGCAACAGCCGCGCCCTCGTCGAGGACGTCGGCGCGCTCGACAACCTGCGGCGGACGCTCGCCTACCTCGAGGCCAACCGCGAGGCGCTCGAGCAGGCCCTCGGCGCGAAGGCCCAGCCGCTCATCCACCTCATGCGGGTGATCGCCGACGCGGCCGCCTACCGCGACGCGCAGCTCACCTCGGACCTCGACAAGTCGCTCGTCTTCGTCGCCCACGCCCAGGAGGTGCTCTCGACCTACCGGCGCTACTCGGGCGCCGGCAGCGGCCCGACGCGCGAGCGCCTGGCGATCGACCGCCTGCTGATCGACGCCCAGCTGATGATGTCCGACGCGGTGCGCAAGCGCGGCGGGGTCATCCAGGTCCACAGCGTCCGCGACCTCCCGCCGCTCGTCTGTGAGCGCGCCAAGGTCATGCAGATCCTCCTCAACCTGCTGAAGAACGCGCTCGAGTCCTTCGACACAGACGCCGCCAAAGGGGCCTCCGCGCCGGCGCCGTCGATCGTGATCACCGCCCGCGAGGAGGGCCCGATGATCGCCGTCGAGATCGCCGACAACGGCCCGGGCTTCACCCCCGAGGTCGCGGCCCATCTCTTCGAGCCCGGCTTCTCGACCAAGGAGCGCGGCTCCGGCCTCGGCCTCGTCGGCTGCCTGCGGATCGCCCGGAGCCTCGGCGGCGACCTCACGCTCACGAGCGCCGGCCCCGGCGAGGGCGCCCGCGCCCGCCTCACCATCCCGCGGGAGAGCCCGTGATGATCTCCGCGTTCGACAGCAAGCACCTCAACAGCCGCGTCCTGGTGATCGACGACGAGGAGAGCGTCCGCGACGGGATCATCGCGGTGCTCCGGCCGCCGCGGTCGATCCACACGAGCGAGCTCGACGCGGCCGCCCGCGCCCTCTTCGACGAGCCGCTCGCGCCGAAGGACGACTCCGAGCTCCTCGACTTCCACGTCGAGGTCGCCCGCAGCGGCCGCGAGGGGATCGCCAAGGTCGAGGCGAGCATCGCCGCCGACGATCCCTACGCGGTGATCTTCTGCGACATGCGGATGCCGGGCCTCGACGGCCTCGAGACGATCGAGGCGATCCGCAAGGTCGACCAGCGCTGCGAGGTCGTGTTCATCACCGCCTACAGCGACCACAGCCTCGCCAGCATCACCGAGCGCGCCGGCGCCAACGTCACCTACTTCGTCAAGCCCTTCCTCAGCGAGGAGATCCGCCAGCTCGCGACCAAGCTCGTCCTCGAGTGGAACCGCGCCCGCGAGGTCGAGAAGCTGATCCGCATGCTGGCGACGCTGCGCGGCTCGACCGAGGACATGCAGCGGCTGATCCGCCACCTCCTCGAGCACCTCTGCGTGTGGCTGCGGACCTCGTCGGCGATGATCGTCGAGCTCAAGGAGGGGGCGCCGCCCGGCTTCCACGTCGGCGTCGGCGACCTCGATGATCCGGACGGCGCGGCCTTCCACCGGGCCCTCGACGCCTACCGGGACGCGCCGACGGACGGGGCGATCGCCGCGGCCGACGGCCTCGTCTTCCTCCGCCTCGCCGACTTCGGCGTCGCCATCACGGCCGCCAACCAGATCACGCTCGACGCCAGCCGCCGCTACCTCCTCGAGGTCTTCCTGGTCAACGCCTCGCTGGCGATCCGCAACAGCCGCCTGCGCCTCGAGCTCATGGAGAAGGAGCGCCTCGCAAGCGTCGGCCAGGCGCTCGGCAACGTCGTCCACGACCTCAACACGCCGCTCGCGGCGATCGAGATGCTGGTCAACCTCCTCGAGATCGACTCCGACGCCCTCGGGCCGCCGGCCGCCGTCTACGCCAGGATCCGCGAGATGAGCTCGCGCGCGCGCGCGCTCCTCAGCGACACCCTCGCGCTGTGCCGAGGGAGCGTCGCGGCGAAGGACGTCCCCACCGGCAAGGTCCCGCTCGCGGCCGGCCTCCAGCGCAACGCCGAGGTCTGGCGCCTGCTCCTCGCCGAGCGCGGCGTCGGCCTCGCCCTCGAGATCGACGACGGCCTGTGCGGCTGCGTCGATCCGAGCGCCCTCGAGCGGGCGCTGTGGAACCTGATCAGCAACGCCAGCGACGCGCTCGCCGAGCGCGAGGACGGGGTCATCATGGTCCGCACCAGCCACTCGGACGACACCCTGTGGATCGAGGTCGCCGACAACGGCCCCGGGATCCCCGACGAGCTGCGCGAGCGGCTCTTCGCGCCCTTCGCCACCGGCAAGCGCCACGGCACCGGCCTCGGCCTGGCGATCGTCAAGCAGATCGCCGACGCCCACGGCGGCGACATCGACGTCCGCACCGGCGCCGACGGGACCCGCTTCACCCTCCGCTTCCCCTGCGCAAGCGGGGCGGCGCTCGCCTGAGCGGCGCCGCTACTGCGCGGCGCCCTCGCGAGCGGCGCGCGGCTCGACGATCTCCCCGAGCTGGGCGTCGCGGGCCGCCATCATCGCCTCGACGATCCGCCGCAGCGACGCCGAGTCGGCGTTGATCCCGGAGCTCCAGGCAGCGGCCGCGCCGAGGTCGTCGGCGAGCCCCTCGCCGGGCGCCGGGCGCCCCCAGACGTCGGCGTAGAGGTGCTGGGCGTAGGTCCACTCGTCGTCGATCCGCGGGCCGCCCTCGGCGACCCGCGCGAGGCGCTTGAAGAGGTCGATGTCGGCGCTCATCCGCTCGAGGATCGCCTTCGTCCCGTACGACCAGCGCTCGACCTGGGCCTCGTTGCAGAGGACGAACTCGCGCAGCGGCCAGCCGAGGGAGAAGTCCAGCGTCGACATCCCCGTGAGATCGGGCGGGCTGACGTGGAGCGCCCCGGCGATCCGCGAGCGCGCCGCCTTGGCCTCGGCCGCGCTGAGGCGCCTGCCCTTGAGGTCCGTGTAGCGCCAGGTCGGGCCGCCCGCGTCGACGACGGCGATCACCGAGTCCGGGCGGAGGACGATCTCGAGGAGCTGGTCGCCGTAGCGCTCGCCGTGGAAGCCGAGGATCGTCGCCCACGGGTTCGGCCAGGCGAAGCGCTTGCGGGCGCAGGCCTCGTCGCGGAGGACGCGGGCCGGCGCCGGCAGCCGCTTGCCCTGCTCGTCGACGAAGACGTCGAAGCGGCTGCGCCGGCCGTCGCCGCTGCGCGAGCGCCGGAAGAGCTGGCGATCCTCCGCCATCGCCTCGATCTGCTCGCGCGTCGTCCACGAGTAGAGGACCCGCGGCGGCGCGTCGTCGACCACCGCCTGGGCGGCGAGGCTCGCCCGGACCGCGGCCTCGTCGATCGGCGGCGCGACCTCAGGGATCACGACCGCCTCGCCGCCGACCGACGCCGAGGCCCCCACTTCGCCGGGCTCGGGCGCCCCGCCCTTCGCCGCCTTCGCCGCCTTTACATGGCCCTCTGGCAAGGTCCTGTTCTCATCGACAGGTCGGTCTGGGGGCTTGCTCTCGCTCGCGGTGCAGCCTGCGACGGCGAGGAGGGCGGCCGCGAAGGCGAGGCGGACCACGCGCTCGCACGCCCAGCGCGGCTCCTCGCAGGCAGCCGCGCCGCGACGCGAGCGCTCCGCGCTCGGGTGCAGCGGCGGCGAGGGCCGGCGAGCGCTCGTGTCGACGTCTGCCACGGGCCCCTACGCTAGCGGTCGGCGCCCGCGATGCCAAGCGGCGCGGCGTCC
>JAGQIT010001102.1 GCA_020431135.1 Myxococcales bacterium
AACGCGGCGATCGAGCTCGAGGACCGCGCCGGCAACGTGGCGACCGGTGTACGCGAGGTCGCCCTCCCGGTGAGCGAGCCGCCGCCGCTGGCGATCGTCGAGGTCCTGGCCAACCCGGCCGGACCCGAGCCGGCGCAGGAGTTCGTCGAGCTCCTCGACGTCCGCGCCGCCGGCTCGCCGCGGACGATCGCGGGGCTGCGGATCGTCGATCGTCCGTGGTCAGAGGTCGCCGCCGCGATCGCCGAGGGCGACCTCCCCGGCGCCGCGATCCCGAGCTTCTCAAGCGAGCCCGGGCAGCGGACGGTGATCGTCGGCGACCGCTACGCGCTCGGGGATCCCGGCGATCCGGACCCACCCGCGGGCGCGGTGGTCGTCACCCTCGACGGATCGATCGGCGCCGGCGGCCTGAGCAACGGCGGCGAGCCGCTGATGATCTACGACCCGCAGAGCGCGGCGCTCGTCGCCTCCTACGCGACCCCGCTGGCCGGCGACGGGCAGGGGCGCAGCGCCATCAACGACCACCCCGGCGCGTGCGACATCGCGGGCGCCTGGCGTCCTCACCCACTAGGCGCGTCGTCGCCAGGGTGGAGCCCGTGACGACGTCGCGCCCGCGGAGCGCGGAGCGACCCGCGTGCGCCGCGACGCGCCGAGGTGAGGTCGCGCGTGCCGCGGGGCTTTCGCCGCAGGCGGCCCTGTCGCATGCTTGCGCGGGCATGGCCGATCATGGAGACCCGCGCGAGGGCGACGACAGGGCGCCCCCGCTCCGCCTCGAGGGGAACGTCTCCAACACCGTCTTCCACTCCGTCGAGACCCGCTACACGGTGCTCCGGGTGTACGTCCGCGGCTCGCTCGAGCCGACGACCTGGGTCGGCCGCTGCATGGGCGTCGAGGAGGGCGCCCAGGTCTCGGCCGCCGGCGAGTGGGTGATGCACCCGGTCCACGGCCGCCAGTTCGCCTTCGAGCGCCTCACCGTCAAGGCGCCGACGACCCTCCCGGGGATCCGCCGGCGCCTCGAGAAGTACCCCGGCCTCGGCAAGGACAAGGCCGAGAAGATCGTCCGCCGCTTCGGCGCCGACACCTTCACGATCCTCGACAACGAGCCGCGCCGCCTCCTCGAGGTCGAGGGGATCGGCCCGAAGACCCTCGAGCGGATCGTCGATCACCACAGCAGCCGCTCGGGCCCGGTGGTCGAGGTCGAGAACCAGCTCCTCGAGCTCGACATACCGACCTTCTACGCCGACGCGATCGTCCGTCGCTTCGCCGGCGACGCGCTGACGGTGCTCCAGCGCCACCCCTACCGGCTCGCCCGCGAGGTCCGCGGGATCGGCTTCCTCACCGCCGACAGGATCGCCCGGGCCCTCGGGGTCGACATGGAGAGCGACGATCGCGTCGACGCCGGCCTCGTCTATGTCCTCGAGCAGGCGGAGAACGACGGCCACTGCGCCCTCCCGCGCGAGCGCCTGGTCGGCGCGGCCGTCGGCATCCTCGCCCTCCCGAGCGGCCGCGACCGCGACCCGCAGGCGAGCGTCCAGAGCGATCGGATCCCGCCCGAGCGGATCGAGGCCGGGATCGGCCGCCTGCTGATGTCTGGCGAGCTCGTCGAGGAGCCGCGCGAGGGCAACACGCCGCTCCTCTTCCTCGCCGAGCTCCACGCCGCCGAGCAGAACGTCGCCCAGGTGCTCGCCGATCTGGCGACGACGACCGCCCACGAGCGCTGGTCCCACGGCGAGCTGCCGGCGCACCTCAGCCCCGGGCAGGTCGCGGCGGTCAAGGCGATCGCCGAGTCGGGGCTCGTGATCCTCACCGGCGGCCCCGGCACCGGCAAGAGCACGGTGATCCGCCAGGTGATCGAGATGGCGATCGCCCACGAGTGCGAGCTGATGCTCGCGGCGCCGACCGGCCGCGCCGCCAAGCGACTGTCCGAAGCGACAGGTCAGGAGGCGCGGACGATCCACCGCCTCCTCGAGATCCAGGGGAGCAGCGGCGCCTTCACCTACCACACGAACAACCCGCTGCCGGGGCCGGCGCTGGTGGTCATCGACGAGGCGTCGATGCTCGACGTCACCCTCGCCGACGCGCTCTTCTCGGCGCTGACGCCCGAGCACCGCCTGATGCTCGTCGGCGACATCGACCAGCTCCCGTCGGTCGGCCCGGGCAACGTTCTCCGCGACGTGATCGCGGCCGCCGAGCGCCCCGGCTCGCCGATCCCGGTGGTCCGCCTCAAGCAGATCTTCCGCCAGGCCGAGGGCTCGTCGATCATCGTCAACGCGCACACGATCCTCGAGGGCAGCCGCCTGCGCCCGGACAGCGGCGGCGACGGCCAGTTCTTCGTCGTCCACGCCCGCGACGCCGAGCGGGCGCACGAGCTCGTCATGAAGGCGGTCTGCGAGCGCGCGCCTGAGGCCTACGGCCTCGATCCCCGCTCCGACGTCCAGATCCTGTGCCCGATGCACAAGGGCAAGGCGGGGACGACCGCCTTCAACCGCGCCCTCCAGGAGCGCTTCACCAAGGGCGAGCCCGAGGTGGTTCTCGACGGCAGCGGGCGCTCGCAGCCGCGGCGCTTCCGCCTCGGCGATCGGGTGATGCAGACCCGCAACGACTACGACCGCCAGGTGTTCAACGGCGACATCGGCCAGGTCATCCGGGTCAACCCCGACAAGCAGACGCTGGTCGTCGAGATCGACGGGATCGCCGTGGCCTACGAGACCAAGCAGCTCGCGGCGCTTCAGCTCGCCTACGCGGTGACGATCCACAAGAGCCAGGGCAGCGAGTTCCCCGCGGTGATCATCCCGCTCCTCGGCGAACACTGGGTGATGCTCCGGCGCAACCTGCTCTACACCGCGGTGACCCGCGCCCAGCGCCTGTGCGTGCTGGTCGGCGATCCGCGGGCGATCGGCCAGGCGATCCGCCGCGCCGACGCGGCTCGCCGCTTCACCGGCCTCGCCCCGCGCCTGGTGTCGACGCTGCGCGAGGCGCTCGGCGAGGTCGAGATCGTCGCGATCGACAGCACGTAGCGGCGTACGCAGGGGCGCCGCCTAGCGCTTCGGCTTCGGCTTCTTCTCGCTCCCGCGGACGCGCGGCAGCTCGGCCTTGCGCCACGCCGTCATCCCGCCGGCGAGCTGGACGACGTCGTAGCCGTGGCGTTGGAGCAGGCGAGTCGCGGGGATGCTGCGGTGGGCGGTCAGACAGATCGTCACCACGGGGATCGCCGGATCGAGGCCGAGCTCCGGGAGCTCGTCGGCGAGGCGCGAGATGGGGACATGACGCGCGCCAGCGATCCGCGCGCCGCGAAACTCCGGGCCGGTGCGCACGTCGACGATCTGCAGGGGCTGCCCGGCGTCGATGCGCGCCGCCAGCTCCTCCGGGCTGATCTCAGGCGCGGGTCCGGCCATCCGCATCCAGTTGATGCACTCGCCTGCGTCGCAGACCAGCTTGTCACCGGCGCAGTCGTCGTCGGTCTGGCAGGGCTCGCCCTTGCCCGCGAGCGCGTCGTCGGGCGGCCGCGGCGAGCTCTTTGGGATCGCCCCCGGGCTGTGGCAGGCGGCGAGGCCGAGGGCGCCTGCGAGGCTGAAAAGGACGACGAAGGGACGCACGGCGTGACCTCGGCGCGAGGATAGCAGGCCGGCGAACGGGCCCCTGCGCTCGCGCGTCGCATCGCCGGTGACTCGGCGCTCGCGCGTCCAGATGGGGATCTTCGCGCTGTCCGTGTCGGCGGCAGGACACGTCGGCTGCGTGCGCGTCACGGCGCCTCGCGGCGCGGCGCGTCGGCGGTTGTCCGCCGCGCAGCGCCGGGGTAGAGACAAAGACGTCTGCGTCTCCGCGGAGCGCTGCGCGATGGCTATGAAGAAGACGAGCTTGCCCGAGGTCGTCGCCGCGCTCCGGCCGCGGCACGGGGCGGCGCTCCTCGCCGCTGGCGGGGTCACGGAGATGGCCTCCTGCCGCCTCGACGCGGCGGATCGCGCCGTCTTCGACGACTTCCACGCGGCGATGCGGCGGTGGTTCCAGGACGCCGCGGTGCCCTGCGACCTCGAGGCGATCCGCGAGATCAACGCGGTCTACAACGACCGCTTCGGCCCCTGCCTCGATCTCGCCTTCCGCTACACGAAGGCCGGCCACCCCGGCCGCTTGGCGTGCAGCGGCGCCTACCTCCAATTCTACGCGATCCTCCCGCTCGTCCCCCGCGGCCTCCCGGGCGACGGCTTCTACGACATGGGCCTGAAGGATTTCGACGACATCTCGACGAAGTGCGCCCGCGGGCGGGCGTCGAAGGCGATCGTGATCCGTCGCTTCGAGCGCCTGCTCGCCGCCGCCGATCTCCCCTGGGCGGAGCAGTGCGACCTCGCGGACTCGATCCCGTGGGCGACCCAGGCCAACGAGTCGAAGCTGCCCCTGCGCCTGCGCGCCGCGGCGGTGCACCTCGCCGCGGGCGGGGACTGGCGCTGGCGCTGGCTCGGCGGCGCCGCGCTCCTCGAGATCGACGCCAAAGGGGGCAAGATCTCGCTGCGCCTCGACGCCGAGGAGCGGGCGAGCCTCGCCGCATTTCGCCCCGAGCTGGCGGAGTAGACAGGTCGTATCACCGGCGCGGCTCTGCGCTCGATCCCCGTCCTGAGCTGGTGAAGTCGACAGGCCGGAGCCTCCGCGGCGAGGATGCGACGACCTGTCTACTTCGCCAGCTCGGCTCTCGCAGAGGGGGCTCGCTCCCGACGCCGCGCTGCGCGTAGCGAACGGAGCGGATCATCGCCTCACCGCCATCCGCAGGCACCGCAACCGCCCGCAGGAGCCCGCAGGAGCCCGCAGGGGGCCCAGCCTAGCGCTTGAGCTTGTAGCGGAACTCGACCTCGAGGGCCTCGTCGAGGGCGAGGAGCTTCTCGAAGTTCGTCGACTTCCCCTGCAGCGGCAGGCTCACCGGCACCGGCACCGCGCCCTCGCCGAGGGAGCCG
>JAGQIT010001103.1 GCA_020431135.1 Myxococcales bacterium
TTCGTCGGCGTCGGCGGCGAGCCCGACACCGCGGCGATCCTCGCGGCGACCCTCGGGGCCGGCAAGCGCCTCGTCTTGCCGCGGGTCTGTCGGCGGCCGCCGGAGGGCGGGCGCTCGCGCCTCGGCTTCCTCCCGCTGCGCGATCTCGGGGCGCTCGAGCGCGGCCGCTTCGGCCTCCTCGAGCCGCCACCCGAGGGGGACGAGCCGGGGGCGCCGACCCCCGGCCCCGCCCTCGGCGTCGACCTGATCCTCGTCCCCGGCCTCGCCTTCGATCGCGGCGGCGGGCGCCTCGGCTTCGGCATGGGCTACTACGATCGCGCCCTCGCGCCGCTCGCCGGCTCGCCGGCGCCGCTGCGGGTCGCGCTCTGCTTCGCCGAGTCCGTCGAGCCGCGCGGCGGCCCGGTGCCGACCGATCGCTACGACGTGCCGATGCACGCGCTGCTCACCGAGCGCGGGCAGATCGACTGCGGCGCGCCCGGCTAGGTCGCCGAAGCGCCGCGGTGCTGAGACCGAGAGCGAGGCGCGCGAGGGCGTGCGTCGACCTGCGCGACGGGCTCAAGGACGGAGCCGGCCTCGATCGCCCGCGGCGTACATGTCTCATGGGACAGCTCTACGGGCCGCGGCGCTCGGCGCCGTCCTCGGGCGCGCCGATCGATCGGACGATCGCGTCGGCGATCATCGTCGCCAGCGTCGCCAGCGTCGCCTCGCCCTCCGCCGCGGTCGCGGCCGCCGGCGCGCCGCAGTACGCCTGGTCCATGCCGCAGTCGATGAAGCCGGTCGCGCCGGCGCGGATGTGGTCGACGAGCGCGACCTCGTGGTCGGGGAGCTCGGCCGCGATCGACGCGCGGACGAGGTCGGGGCGCAGCGCGAGGACGAGGCTCGTCTCGTACTGGCCGGCGTGACACGAGCCGCTCTGGAACTCCTCCGTGAGCCGGGCGGCGTTGGCCCGGCGCGTCTTGTCGGGGAAGACCAGCGCCTCGTCGAGCTCGTCCTCGTAGCGCCGGGCGACGCGGCGGAGCACCGCGATGTGCCCCGGCTCGAGGTGAGCGGTGACGATCGCCACGCGCGTGAAGCCGATCCCCTTCGCCGCCCGGCAGGCGTCGAAGATCATGTTGAAGGCCGACGACTCGCCGATCGACGTCGACCCCTTGAAGGCGCGCGCCCACTCCGTGACGGCGTAGTGGATCGTCGGGAAGACGACCGCCGTGACCCCGCGGCCCGCGAGCGCGCGGCCGGCCGCCATCGCCATGCCCTCCGAGATGATGCTGTCGGTGGCGAGCGGGAGGTGCGGGCCGTGGGCCTCGGTGCTGCCGATCGGGATGATCGCCGCCGTCGCCCGCGGGCCGCCGACGATCGCCTCGACCTCGGGGTAGGTGAGCTCGCCGAGGCGCTCACAGCGGGCCGCGCCTGCCTCTGAGTGTGTGCTCTCCATCGTCCTCTCCGCTCCTCTCGCTCGCTCGTCTCGCCGCGTCCGCGCGCGCTACGAGGCCGCCTCGGGGTTGGCCAGCGCCCGCAGGGCCCCGCGCTTGATCTTGCCGGTGTCCGTCCGTGGCAGGCTCGCCACGAACTCGACCCGCCGCGGCGCCTTGAAGGCGGCGATCTGCGCCCGCGCGAAGGCGATGATCGCGTCCGCGAGCGCGGGGCTCGGGGCGAAGCCCGCGTTGAGTTCGACGTAGGCCATCGCCTTCTCGAGGCCGGCCGCGTCGCGGACGCCGACGACCCCGGCCTCGCGCACGGCCTCATGGCCCAAGAGGCAGTTCTCGACCTCGACCGGCGAGACGTAGACCCCCGAGCACTTGAGCATGTCGTCGC
>JAGQIT010001104.1 GCA_020431135.1 Myxococcales bacterium
AGGAGCTCGCGGGCGCCGTCGCGTTCGCCGCGGCTGGCGAGGAGGAGCCCGGAGGCGGCGATCCCCGCGGCGCCGAGCGTCGTCGTGTCGGCGATCTGGGCGCTGAGCTGGGCCGCCGCCTCGACGTCGTGCTTCGGCCGGTGGAGGAGGGCGAGGGCGCCGGCCAGGGCCGCGCCGCCCTCGGGATCGAGCTTCCAGACGTTGGCGTGGCGGGCGAGGTAGGCGGCGCTGCGCCAGGCCCCGAGCGGCGCCGCGACCCAGCGGGCGAGCGGCCAGCCGAGGTTGCCGCGCAGCGACACGGCGAGGCCGAAGAGCATCATCCCGAAGAGGAGGAAGAGCATCATGAAGGCGACGATCAGGTCGGGATCGCCGCGGCGGCTCGCCTGGCCGAGGGCCTCGAGGATCGCCGGCGCCGCCCAGCCGCCGCCGACGGCCGCGCCGACCCCGAGGACGCCGTGCTCGACGCGCTCGGCGGTCGACATCGGCTCGGCGATCACGGGCGCCTCCAGCCGAAGAGGGCGAAGGCGCCGGCGAACCCGGGCTGCTTCGTCGGCCCGCGCTCCGCCTTGGCGTCGCCCCTGGCGTCGCCGCGGTAGGGATCGCCGGGCGCCCCGTCCTGCTTCGTCGACTCCTCGCCGGCCGGCGGCAAGCTGGCCCAAAGTTCATGCATCAGCCGCTTCTCGGGGACGCGGAGCTCGGCGAGCGCCGCTCGCACGGCCTCCTTGGTCCGCGGCCGCGGCCCGCTCGGGGTCATGTAGGTCGCCGCCGAGCGCAGGCCGAGCTCGAGCATGCCGAGGAGCTTCTGGCCCTCGCGCTCGATCTCCACCCGCGGCTGCTCGGGGCGGACGCCGAGGACGAGGAAGGGGTTGTCGGCGAAGCGGCGCGGCGCGTCGGCCATCTCAGCGGACCCCCGAGTCGTAGGAGAGGCGGCGCTTCTCGACGTCGCTCGGCAGGAGCTGCCAGAGCTTCTGGGTGACGTCGCGCAGCGCGTCGTTGTCGCCCTTGGCCGCGGCCTCGCGCCCCTGCTTGACGAGCTCCTGGGCCTTGACGATGTCGGTGGCGTCGCCGACCTGCGAGGCCGCGTACTCGAAGCGCCGCGACCACGCCTCGGGGTGGCGGCGCGACGACGTGTTGCCGAGGCGCTGGACGAGCCGGAGCTGGCGCTGGAGCTCGGCCGGGTCGCGCTTCTCCTGGGCCTGGCGCAGCGCCTTGGCGGTCTCCTCGAGGAGGCGCTGCTCGTGCGGGAGGCCGAACTCGCCGACCCACGAGGTCGCCCAGATCACCGCCTCGTTGGCCTCCTGGGTGATCTCCGGCCAGTTGCGATCGAGCTCGAGATCCTCGAGCTGGGCGTCGAGCTCGAGGAGCGTGCGCCGGGCCTTCTGGGCCGCGTCGCTGTCGCCGCCCTGGGCCGCGGCGATGTCCGCCTCGAGCTCCGGGAGCGCCGCCTCGATCGCGCTCAGGCGATCGAGCGATGGGATCGCGCCGCGGCGGAAGGCGTCGCTGCGCAGGCCGGCGATCCGCTCGCGCGCCGCGTCGACGCTCGCCGACAGCACCGCCGGATCGGCCTCGGGGACGAGGAGCTGGGCGACGTTCTCGAAGACCTGCTCGAGCGCCGGCACCAGCGCCCGCGCCGACATCCGGCCGCCGCGATCGAGCTCCAGGGTCATCTCGATCTCCGAGCCCGAGGGGAGGCTCTCCTTGACCTCGACGCCGGAGATCTCGAGGGTGCCGACGAGGCGGCAGAGGTGGGCCTCGTCGTGCTCGCCCTGGACGATCGGGATCTTCAGCAGGCTCTGATCGCTGCCCTTGGCGACGCCCTCGACGGTCATCAGCGTGAAGGTGCGCCGCGCCGGCAGCGGGGCGCCGCGCTCGAAGTAGGTGCGGACGCCGTCGTTGGCCAGGGCGACGCCGATCGTCCGCGACAGCGGCGGGTCGGAGATCGTCAGCCCCTGGACGATCGTCACGGTCGCCGGCGAGATCGTCACGCTCGCGCCGTCGCTGCGCCGGCCCTCGATCTTGAAGACGTTGGGCCTGCGCGGGAGGAGCGAGGTCGAGAGGATGAACGCGCCCTCCTCGTCGACCTCGGACCACGGGCTCTCCCACAGGCCGTCGGCGCGGACGAGGCGGAGCTCGCTCGGCGCCTGCGCGGGCGCCTTGTCGTCGGCGACGAGGCGACCGACGACGTGCGGCGTCAGGTCCGAGGACATCGCCGGGAACTGCAGCCAGACCTTGTAGCCGTCGGGGACGGCGAGGTCCTGGGTCTGGGCGTCGAGGCCGGCCGTGGCCGCGTAGATCGCCGCGCCCTGGGCGACGAGGGTCATGGGATCGAGGCGCTCGCTGAGCGAGCAGGCGAGCCCCTCGGCGACCTGGCGGCGGACGACCGGCATCACCGACGGGCCGCCGACCATGACGACGTGGCTGAGCTCGCCGGGGGCGATCCCGTGGCTCTCGAGGAGGCGGCGGCAGACGGCGAGCGTGCGCTGGATCGCCGGCGCGCACAGCCTCTCGAGGGTCGCGCGGTCGAGCTCGAGATCGACGTCGTAGGGGGCGCCCTCGTGGGTCGTCAGGTTGGGGATCGCGAGGACCGTCGCCTTGGCCCGGGTCAGCTCGATCTTCGCCTCCTCGGCGGCGAGCTTTAGCTTGCGGATCGCCGGCGCGTCGGCGGCCTTGGCGCGGCTGAGGGCGAGGCCGTGGCGCTCGCGCAGCTCCTTGAGCGCCCACTCGACGATCGCCCAGTCGAAGTCCTTGCCGCCGAGGAAGTTGTCGCCGTCGTGGCCGACGACGCGCAGGAGGCCGTCGCGGGTCTCGAGGAGCGAGACGTCGAAGGTGCCGCCGCCGAGGTCGTAGACGAGCCACGAGCCCGCCTGATCCTCGTCGCTCCAGCCGGCGGCGAGGGCCGAGGCGATCGGCTCCTGGAGGAGCTCGACGCGCTTGAAGCCGGCGAGGCGGGCGGCCTCCGAGGTCGCCGAGCTCTGCGGCAGCTCGAAGAGCGCCGGCACCGAGATGACCGCGTGATCGGGGGTGAAGCCGAACTGCTCCGCGATGTCGGCGCGCAGCGACTTGAGAACCTCGGCCGACAGCGCCTCGGGGGTGAAGGCGCCGCCGGAGGCCGGGAACTCGACCTCCTTCGACGTCCCCATCAGGCGCTTGAACTCGCTGCGGGTGTTGTCGGGGTCGCTCTCGATGTAGCGGCGGGCGCGGCTGCCGACGAGCATGTTGCCGCGGGCGTCGACGCGGACGATCGACGGGGTGAGGGTGCCGCCCTGGGCGTTGCGGACCAGGGTGACGCTGTCGCCGTCGAAGACCGCGGCCGCGGAATTGGTGGTCCCGAGGTCGATGCCGACGTAGCGGGGCGAGGTAGTCATCGCCGGCAAGGATAGCCGGCGAGGCTCAGCCGCGGGAGCGTCGGGGGACCCGGCGGCGGTCGATGACGACCCCGGCGCTGGCGCCGAGCCCGAGGAGGGCGAGGGCGAGGAGCGGGCGCAGGTGCCCCGCGGGCGCGGGGGCGGCGGGCTCGGGATCGCGGCGGAGGATCGCGATCTCGGCCTGCGGATCGCCGAGAACGATCCGCGCCGCGGTCTCGATAGCCGGCGACAGCGCCGCCTCCGCGTCGGCGGGCGCCTGGAGGCTGACGAGCGCGCGCGGCCGCGACCCGGGCGGGCTGTCGGGGCCGGGGAGGGCGACGTCGACGACGACGCCGGCGATCCGCGGGTCGTCCGCGAGG
>JAGQIT010001105.1 GCA_020431135.1 Myxococcales bacterium
GCAGGCGGGCGCCGGCCTGCGCGGCGAGCTCGTGG
Organism: Myxococcales bacterium; assembly: GCA_020431135.1. Taxonomy (GTDB): domain Bacteria; phylum Myxococcota_A; class Polyangia; order Nannocystales; family Nannocystaceae; genus JADJRG01. Next base: position 36 of record JAGQIT010001105.1, read on the forward strand.
TTGGGCGTCGGCGTCGGCGCGAGGGCGACGAGGTCGCAGGGGATCCTCCGGTCCTTCGTGCGGACGCCGTCGACCGCGTCGCCGCCGGTGATCTCGACGACCTCGTCGGTAGCGACCTTCGTCGCGGCGAGCTCCTCGGCGAGCGCCTCGGCCTCGTCGCCGTCGCCGATGACGACGACGCGGGCGGAGAGCTTCGCGCCGCTGCGCCGCAGGAGGCGGACGAGGCCGCGGGCGGCGAGCACCCCGGGGAGGTCGTTGTTCGCCAGCGGCGGCAGCGGATCGCGGGCGCCGACGGCGAGGACGGCGTGCTGCGGGCGGATCGTGTGGAGCTCGAGGGCGTCGCCGAGGGGCGCGGCGGCGGCCGCCCACAGCCCCTCGTGCGGGTAGGCGGCGAAGACCCCGAGCTCGCAGCGCAGGCCTATCGGCAGGTGGCCTTCGGCGCTGACCTCGAGGGTCGCGCGGTCGCTGCGATCGACGGTGAGGACGTCGAGGCCGGCCGCCTCGAGAACGCAGGCGACGGCCCGACCCGCCGCGCCGGCGCCGATCACCAGGACCTCCGGGCGGTGCTCGACGTGGCGCCCCGGCGTCTCGCTCGGGCGCTCCGGGAGGGTGCCGAAGCCGGTCATCGTCCGCGCGACCTTCTGCATCACGGCGTTGGCGATCCGCGGGCGGACGACGAGGTGGTGGTGATCGATGCCGCCGGGGAAGAGGCGATCGATCATCGGCGTGGGGTCGAGCCCGCGGGGGCCCCATTGGTTCTGCGGCTCGATCCGCAGGCCGTCGCGGGCGAGGGTCGTGCAGGCGCGGAGGTTGGGCTCGCCGGCGATCCGCACCTGGCACGAGCCGCAGTCGCCGCGCAGGCAGTAGGCGCCGCGCGGCCGCCGGTACTTCGGCGAGCGCGTGGTCGCGAGGATCCCGGCGCGGAGCAGCGCGGCGCTGAGCGGCTCGCCCTCGCGGGCGCGCAGGCGCCGGCCGTCGTAGTCGAGGGTCACCTCGTCGCTCTCGTTGAGCGGGACGCGCAGCTCGAGGAGCGGACGATGGTTGCCCACAGGTCGCTGTTAGCACCGCCTCGGGCCGCCGACAATGGGGCCCGCGAGGGGGCGCACAATCGTCGCGTGGCGGGTGTGCGGGCGTGCTCCCTGGGCGGACTTTGCGGCCCCTGAACGATGTTTCGTGGCCAGTGTGGCGCGACCGGGCGCGCGCGATCGCGGCCGGCGGCGACGCTACGACGGGCGCGGGCCGAAGATCGCGGTGCCGACCCGGACGAGGGTCGCGCCCTCCTCGATCGCCGCCTCGAAGTCGTCGCTCATGCCCATCGACAGGTGCTCGAGCGTGACCCCCTCGCGCGGGGTCGCGGCGAGGCGATCGCGGAGCTCGCGGAGGCTGGCGAAGTAGGGGCGGGTGACCTCGGTCGGGCCGACCGGCGGGATGATCATCAGGCCGCGGCAGCGGACGTGCGGTGTCGCGGCGAAGCGATCGAGGAGCGCCGGCAGCTCGGCCTCGGCGATCCCCGCCTTCTGGGCCTCGTCGCCGAGGTTGACCTCGACGAGGACGTCTTGGGTGACCTCTTCGCGGGCGGCCCGGGCCTCGATCGCGTCGACGATCTCGGCGCGGTCGACGGTGTGGATCAGCGCCTTGCCGACGGCGTACTTCACCTTGTTACGCTGGAGGCCGCCGATGAAGTGCCAACGCGGCGGGTCGTGGCCGATCGCGGCGATCTTGTCGCGGAGCTCCTGGGCGTAGTTCTCGCCGAAGTCCGCGAGGCCGGCGGCCATCGCCGCCTCGATCGCGGCGATCGGGTGGCGCTTGCTGACGCCGATCAGGATCACCTCGGGGCCGGGGCCGCGGCGGGCGACGGCGGCGGCGATCCGCTCGCGGATCCGGGCGAGGTTGGCGGCGATGGGGTGCGCGGCGGTCATGGCGGTGACGACGTCCGGACCCAGGGTAGGGGGGATCCGCGGGCGGCGGAAGCCCGCGGCGCGCTCGCCTGCGCGGCGCCGGTGAAAGTTGCGTCACGCGCGGCGCGCTCGGCCCTTGGTGCTTCGTCGGCTCCCGTTCTCGACGGCGCGTGACGGCGCTGGCGAGCGCTCGGGCCTGCGCTCGTTACGGGAGGTCGAGGGCGTCGAGGGCGTCGAGCACCTCGGCGAGGGGGAGGCCGACGACGCTTGTGTAGGAGCCCTCGACGCGGCGGACGACGCCGGCGGCGCGGCCCTGGATCGCGTAGCCGCCGGCCTTGCCGCGCCACTCCTCGCAGTCGAGGTAGGCCTCGAGGGCGGCGGCGCGCAGGCGGCGGAAGTGGACGGCGGTCGTCGCCTGGCCGGCGATCCAGCGGACCTCGGCGCCCGTCGTGTCGGCGAGGGCGAAGGCCGTGGTCACCTGGTGGACGCCGGCGTCGATGAGGGCCGTGAGCATCGCCCGGGCGTCGGCGCGATCGCGGGGCTTGCCGAGCGGCGGCCGGTCGTCGGCGATCCACACGGTGGTGTCGGCGGCGAGGATCCGCGCGCCGGGGCGCAGGCCGAGGGTCGCCTTGTCGCGGGCGACCCGCGCGGCGTAGGCCTCGGGGTGCTCGCCGGGGCGCCAGGTCTCGTCGCAGTCGACGGGGGCGATCTGCGGCGCGAGACCGGCGGCGCGGAGGAGATCGGCGCGGCGCGGCGAGGCGGAGGCGAGGACCAGCGGCGGACGGGGGGGCACGCCCGCCTTGTGGCCGATCGTCGCAGGGGACGCAAGGCCGGCGGCGCGCCTGGGCTATCCTCGGCGGCGATGATGTCCACGCGCACGCACCGGAGCTCTGGTTGTTCGTTGGTCGGGCTGGTCGCCCTCCCGCTCGTCGTCGGCTTGGCGGTCGTCGACGCGAGCGACGGGGGCTCGGGCGCGCAGGCGCTGACGGAGGTCGACTTCGCCGAGGCGCCGGCGGTGGTCGAGGTCGAGGCGGCGACGATCGAGGCGGCGCTTCGCGCCCCGATCGCCGCGCCGAGCTGCGCAGACCCGGCTGCCACGGACACGCCCGGGGACGCCGCGACGGCCGGCAGGGATCCGCTCGTCGGCGTCTGGCAGCAGTACGAGGCCCACGCCGAGGGCGACGTCATCCGCTTCTACTACTTCCACGGCGACGGCCACGGCCTCTACCGCTACGGCAAGGTCGGCCTCACCAACACCCACTCCTTCAACTACGTCGTCGACGGCGAGACGCTGCGCCTCCACTTCCGCAAGACCGCCGAGGACGCCGCGACCGAGTTCAAGCTCGCCGCGGATCCCGACGTCGACGGCCGGACGTGGATCTCCATGGGCGACGATCCGCGCGGGGAGGGCCGCTACTTCCGCGATCCGCGGACCCCGGCGGCGCTCTGCGAGGCGGCGGCGGCGTCCTCCGGGCGCGGCATCGGTAACCGCCTGTGGAGCGACGAGCGCAGCTACGCCGCCGGCGGGATGGGCTTCGCCATGTACCAGCTCCAGCCGCAGACGATCGACGGCCGCGGCGTCGGCTGGTTCCACCGCGGCGACTTCGACGAGTGGACGACGGAGGCCCTGACCTACCGGCGCCAGGGCGACGTTCTCACCCTCCACTTCATGCTCCGCGGCGAGTCCGAGACGACGGCGATCGAGGTCCTCGAGGTCGCCGACAACGAGCGCTACCTGACGCTCGACGACGATCCGCGCGACTACTGGACGCGCCATCGCTACCGCGATCGCGGGCCGTCGTTCGCGGCGAACGAGGCGCTCGGCGGCGGGCTCTTGCCCGGCGTCTGCGGCGACTGAGGAGGGGTCGCGGAGCGATCGTGACGGCGCGTGCGCCCGTGGGTCTCGTGCTGCGAGCGTCAGCGTCGCCGCGCCGCGCTGCGGTCGTCGCCGCGCGCAACAGCGGGCGACCGCGGCCGAACGCACGCCCATGGCCGCCTCACGTCGCCTCGCCGCGCTCGTCGTCGGGATCCTCGCGGTCTGCGTCGCCTGTGCCGCCTGCGTTCTCGACGGGCTGACGGCCGATCTCGAGGGCCCGCGCGTCGTCGCGTCGAGCCTCGTCGGTCCGCGGACGATCGAGCTGCCGGTCGCCGAACCGCTGGTCGTCGAGTTCTCGGAGCCCCTCGATCCCGCGAGCCTGACGCCCGGGTCGGTCGTCGTCGTCCCCTGGGAGGAGGTCGGGAGCTGCGCGTTGACGCCGGAGTGCGTCGAGGGGAGCTGCGAGCGCGGCCGCTGCATGATCGATCCGCTGCGGGAGAGCGACCTGCGGGCGATCGATCGCGGCGAGTTCACGGCGGCGGTCGGCCTGCGCTGGGCGTTGATGGCGGGGAGCGCTGGACCCGGCACGCGCCTCGAGATCACGCCCGAGGTCGCCTACGCGCCGCGCTGGCGCCACTCGCTGGTCCTCGGCGCGGGCCTCCGCGACCGCTCCGGGGCGCCGCTGCTCGACGACGACGGCGCCCGCGGCCGCCTCCGCCGCGACTTCGTCACGAGCACAGAGGGCTCCTCGGGACCGGAGGCCAGGCTCGCGGTGCCTGCCGTCGGCGAGCTGGTCCCGCGCAACCTCTCGACCGTCGCCACGGAATTTGTCCGCCCCGTGGGCGACGGGTTCGACGGGGCGACGATCGATCTCCTCGGCGACGACGGGTCCTCGGCGGCGCTCGTCGATCCGCAGCCCTGCGCGGGCTGGGTGCCCGGGTTCTGCCTGCGCTGGCGGGTCGATCGCCGGCTCGCGGCGGGCGTCGTCTACCGCATGGGCGGCGGCGCGCTCGTCGATCCGCACGGCCGCTCGGCGAAGCC
>JAGQIT010000001.1:0-4471 GCA_020431135.1 Myxococcales bacterium
TCTTCGTCGGCTTCCGCGGCAACATCGTCTGGGGCGCGCCTGCGGCCCTGGCCGTCGGCACGACCGCGCTCAGCCAAAAGGTCGAGGCGCCGGCGCGGCCCTGAGCTGCGCCGCGCGAGAGAGCGCCGCGGCGCCGGGTCGTCTCTCTCGCGCCCCTTCGCGGAGCGTGTCGATGAGGGCGTCGACCCGAGCGCGGTAGGTGGCCTACCCTGGATGTGATGAGCTGGACGACGCTGCTGCTCATGGGGGCGCTGCTGGCGACTCCTGGGGGGGATGAGGGGGTCGAGGGGCCCGCCGCGAGCGACGCCGCGGCGCCGACGAGCACGCCGCCGGCGCCGCGACGGGGGACGGACGCGCTGATCATCGGCGGCGCCGCGGCGGGCGTCGGCCTCCTCGCCAACATCGGCCGGATGGTGCTGATCAAGGCCGACTGTGTGGATCGCGACGAGACCCCCGGGTGTGAGCTCCTCTCGCAGGGCCCTGGCTACATCAGCCTGTCGATCCTCGCGCCGGCGAGCAACCTCACCGCGGCGGTGCTCTTCGGCGTCGGCGGCTCCCGCCGCGGGGTCTATGAGGCCTATCGAGCGACCTATCACGGCGAGCCGCTGCGGAGCGGACGCGGCGCGCGGATCTCCGGGGCGACGCTCCTCGCGGTCGGCCTCGCGGGGTACGTCGCGGTGCGCACCTACTCGCTCGTCGACGGCCTCGGCACGGCGTCGTGCGGCAGCACGGACTCCGCGTGCTGGGAGCGACGCCACGTCCTCTACATCGCCGGGATCGAGCTCACGCAGGCGACGGCTGCCGGCGGGGCGGGCCTCCTCGGCTACGGCCTGGGCCTGCGCAAGGGGAGGCGGAGCTACGGGGCGACGGCGCTGCATCCCGTGCTCGCGCCGACGTTCGCCGGCGTCGGCGTCTCCGGGACGTTCTTCTAGCGCTTCGTCGACAGGTGGAGCTTGCCGCTGCGGTGGAGCCACCAGGCCCCGGGCACGGCGACCATCAGGAAGGCCAGGAAGGCGCCGACCCTGGCCGCGACGTCGCCGAGGGGCAGCAGGCCGAGCCAGCTCAGCCCCATGACGATCGCCGCGGCGCCGGCGATGACGACGAGCCAGAGCACCTCGCGGGTGTAGCCCCAGGTGCCGGTGATCAGCCGCGACTCGGCGACCTGGAGGGCGTTGCGCACGAGGTAGGCGAGGCCGACCGCCAGGGCCGCGCCCTCGAGGCCGTACTGCGGCACGAGGATCGGCATCATCGTCGCCAGGGCGCCGATCGTCACGAGGACGTTGAGGAGCGACAGCTCGGTGCGGCCGTAGCCGGCGACGATGATCCCGTGGAGGCCGAAGATCCCGTCGAGGACCCAGAAGGAGCAGAGGATCAGCACCGCCATCGCGCTGCCCTCGAAGCCCTCGCCGAGGAGCGGCATCAGCCAGTCGGCGAAGGCGACCATGAAGGCGAAGATCAGCCCCTGGATCGCCATCACCAGGACGGTCGCCTGCGAGAGGCCGGCGGCGAGGCGGCGGCGGTCCTTGCTGACGCCGATCTCGGCGACGATCGCCAGGACCATCGGATCGAACGAGCGCCGGACCTGGCGGATCGAGTTGCCGAGCTGGACGCAGGCCGAGTAGATGCCGACGGTCTTCGGGTCGGAGAGGGCGGCGAGGAGGTAGACGTCCATCCGCAGGAGGAGCGACGTCGACACCTCGCTGAGCCACATCGGCGTGGCGTAGCGGACGAGCTTCGGCGGCACCGCGAAGGGGTGGGTGCCGGCCGACCGCGGCTCGTCCTTGTAGGCCCTGGTGAACACCCAGAGCGCGCCGGCGAGGCCGGCGAGGTAGGAGGTCACGAAGGCCAGCGCGAGGCCCTGCGCCTCGAGCCCCATGTAGTAGTAGACCACCGCGGCGAGGACCAGCGTCAGCGACGCGAGGCCCTCGCGGACGAGCACCTGCGCCTCGAGGCGGCGCTTGCCGAGCGACGCGTGGATGAGGATGTCCATCAGCGTCATCGGCACGAGGCCGAAGGCCATCCAGCGGAGCTCGGCGGCCGCGGTCTCGGATCCGGCCCACTCGCTGATCAGCGGGCCGCCGGCGAGGGCGAGGCCGACGGCGACGAGCGACGAGGCGATCCACGACAGGGTGATGACGGGTCGCAGACCTCGCCACGCCCGGCCCTTCGCCTCGGGCTGGTTGACCCACCAGAGGATCCCCTTCTCGAAGCCGAACGAGCACGTCCGCACGGCGAGGTAGAGCGCGGCCTGGACCACCGAGAAGACGCCGAAGCGCTCGGGCCCGTAGAGGCGGATCGTCGCGACCAGGAGGCCGGCGTAGGCGATCTTGAACAGGTAGCCGAAGAGGTTGATGACGAAGCCGCGCTGGAGGTCCCGCGAGTCGCGGCGAATCTCGTCGTCCGAGTGGTCGTCGGCGTCGTCCGGCCGCGCTCCTGCCTGGTGCTCCATCGGGTCTCGCGGCGTCTCTCGGCGCTTCGCCGAGTCATGGTGCACGCGCCCGCGAGAGCGTCAAGTGCTGGCGATCGCGGGCCCCTGGCCGGTCATCATCGCGCTGGGGGCAGCCGCCGACAGGGCCGCGTATGCGGCCCTGGGAGGATGTTCACGCTGATGTGACTCGAATCACGACGATCGGGAAACGCTGACAGGGGGTCAACTTTCTTGCGTACAACACTCCCGAATTGCGAGATTTCGTGGCAAATCAGCCACGCGCGGCGCTTCTCGACGCCTCTCGCGCGCGCGGTCCGTCGCGCCCTTCGCCTCCTGTCGACTCTCCTTTTCTAACGCTCGGAGCCCGCCGTGAACATCGCTCAAGACCCGGCCAAGCAGCGGATCGATCTCCACGTCCACTCGAAGTACTCGGGGACCATGAAGCCGATGGTCCTCCAGACCCTGGAGGTCCACGAGTGCTACTCGGAGCCCAAGGACATCCACGATCGCCTCCTCGCCCGCGGGATGACGGCGGTGACGATCACCGACCACGACGCGATCGACGGCTGCCTGGAGATCGCCCACCTCGGCCCGCACGTCTTCCTCTCGGAGGAGGTCTCGGCGCGCTTCCCGGAGAACGGCTGCATCGTCCACGTCCTCGCCTACGGCATCACCGAGGCCCAGCACCGCGAGCTCCAGCGCCTGCGCTACAACGTCTACGAGCTCGCCGGTTATCTCCGCCGCGAGAAGATCCTCCACTCGCTCGCCCACCCGCTGTCGGCGGTCAACCTCCGCCTCGGCCCTGAGATCCTCCGCAAGTCGCTGCTCCTCTTCGACACCATCGAGCTGATCAACGGCCAGAAGGACCCGAGCCACGAGAAGCTCCTGCGCGATCTGCTCACGCGCCTCGAGCCGGCGACCCTCGAGCGCTGGGCCAACGACTACGACATCGCCCCGGCGTGCGGCGATCGCGGGTGGCTGGTCACCGCGGGCTCCGACGACCACTCGGCGGTGACGATGGCCCGCGCCTTCACCGAGTACGAGGGCACGGCCGACTTCGCCGGCGTCGCGGCGGCGGTCCGCGGCGGCCTGGCGACGCCGATCGGCTTCGAGAAGACCGGCCGCTCCTACGCGCACACGACCTACATCCACGCGGTCAACTACCTCAGCCGCCATGACAACCGCGACAGCCAGACCTACATCCAGCTCATCGACGCGCTCCGCACCCGCGAGCTCCCGGACGACCCGGAGAGCCTGCCGCCTGTGCTCCAGCGCCTGATCCCGGCGGCGGTCGAGACGGTGATCGAGGCCGACAAGCTGGTGACCAAGGAGCGCGTCCTCGCCGAGGGGCACACGCCGGAGATCCACGACGAGATCTTCGAGCTCATCCACACCTCGCTGCTCAAGGCGTTCCGCGCGAGCTTCGCCCAGCTCCGCGAGGGCGCCAAGCGCTTCGACCCGGAGGCGCTGATCGACGAGATCCCGACGCTGATCCGCCTGACGCTCTTCAACATGCCGTACTACTTCGGCTACCGCTTCTACTTCCAGGAGCGGCGGCGGGCCGGCGCGCTGTCGCAGTGGCTCGACCTCCCGGGGTCGACCGAGGCGGACAAGAACGTCGCGATCTTCTCGGACACCCTCGACGACATCAACGGGGTCAACCTCGGCCTGCGCCGGATCGTCCGCGAGCTGCGCAAGAGCGGCCGCGGCGTCTTCCTCTGCGGCATCGAGACCGACAAGCCGGTGGCCAAGGACGAGCCGCCGTGGATCACCCGCTTCGCGACGATCGACAACTTCCCGCTGATCATCGACGACGAGATCATGCTCGGCTGGCCGAGCATGGTCGACGTCCTCCGCTTCCTCGACCACAACGAGATCGACCTGATCCAGGTGTCGTCGCCGGGGCCGCTCGGGGTGGTGGCGATGCTCGCCGCCTACATCCTCGGGATCCCGATGGTCGGCCAGTACCACACCAACGTCGTCGAATACACGGCGCTGCGCGTGCGCGACCGGACCATCGAGCGGATCGTCCGCGGCTACGCC
>JAGQIT010000001.1:4512-5612 GCA_020431135.1 Myxococcales bacterium
GAGCTGATCGCCCGCCAGGGGATCCGCCAGGAGAAGATCCACGTGATCCCGCGGGGCGTCGACGCCGACTTCTTCCACCCGCGCTTCCGCGACCCGAACTTCTTCCGCGCCTACGGCCTCAAGGGCAAGAACACGCTCCTCTACGTCGGCCGCGTCACCGTCGAGAAGTCGATCCCCTTCCTCGTCGAGGTCTTCAAGGGGCTGGTCGACGCCGGCGAGGAGGTCGAGCTCGCGATCGTCGGCGAGGGCCTCAACCTCGAGGAGACCAAGGAGGCCCTCGAGGGCTACCCGGTCGCCTTCACCGGCTACCTCCGCGGCCCCGACCTCGCCCGGGCCTTCGCCTCGGCCGACATCTTCGTCTTCCCGTCGACGACCGACACCTTCGGCAACGTCGTCCTCGAGTCGCTGGCCTCGGGCGTCCCGGCGCTGGTCGCCGATCAGGGCGGCCCCGGCGAGATCGTCCGCCACAACGAGACCGGCTGGATCCTGCCGTCGCACGATCACCAGGCGTGGACCGAGGCGCTCCTCGAGCTGCTCGGCAACCCGGCGCGGCGCGAGAAGATGGGCCGCACCGGCCGGCGCTACGCCGAGGAGTGCACGCACCAGCGGGCCCAGGAGGTCATCTGGGGGCACTACGAGCGGGTCATCGATCGCTCGCGCAAGAAGCTGCGCAACCGGATGATCAGCGACTCCATGCCGCGGCCGTCGCTCGACGCCCGCGCCTAGCGGCCCGTAGTGAGAGCACCGCGCGCAGGCATCGTCGTCGCGCCGCGTCGCGTCAGGACGCCGGCGGTGGAGGGCGCTTAGGTGGCGGTGGTCATCGCCCACTTCGTCCACGGGCGCGGCCGCGGGCACGCCAGCCGGGCGCGGTCGATCGCCGCGGCGCTCGGCGAGCGCGGGCACCGGGTCGTTCTCTTCGCCGGCGGCGACGCGCTCGATCTCCTCGGTGACGCGGGCTATGAACTGATCGCGGTCGAGCCCGTGCTCCCCGGCGCGTCCGCGCTGCGCTCGCTGCCTCGGCGGCTGCGCGGCGATCTCGAGCGGCTGCGCGCGCTCCGGCCGGCGCTGGTGATCAGCGACGGCGACGCGCCGAGCGTCCG
>JAGQIT010001106.1 GCA_020431135.1 Myxococcales bacterium
GCCCCGAGGATCTCGACTACACCCTCCCCGCCGAGCAGATCGCCCAGCAGCCGGCGGCGCGGCGCGGCGACGCCAAGATGCTCGTCCTCCGCGGCGGCGGGGCGCCGGTCCACAGCCAGGCCCGCGAGCTCCCGCAGCATCTGCCGCAGGGCGCCCTCGTGGTCGTCAACGACTCGCGGGTGGTCCCGGCGCGCCTCTACCTCGAGCGCGAGCGCGACGGTCGGACCTTCGAGGCCCTGGTCTGCGACCCGGCCCCGGGGCTGCGCGCGGGTCATGGCTTCCGCGCGTGGGTCCGCGGGGCCAAGCGCCTCAAGGAGGGCGAGCGCCTGCGCGCCGGCGACTTCGCCTGCCGCTTCGTCGGCGCCGATCCGATCGATCCCCGGGCGCGGCGCTTCGAGGTCGAGGCCGGCGAACTCCTCTCCGTCCTCGAGGCCCAGGGGGAGATCCCGCTGCCGCCCTACATCCGCCGCGAGGGCGCCCCCGGGGCGGGGGATCGCGAGCGCTACCAGACGATCTACGCCCGTGATCCCGGCTCCGTCGCGGCGCCGACCGCCGGCCTCCACTGGGAGCCGGAGCTCCTCGAGACCCTCGACCTCGCGCCGATCACCCTCCACGTCGGCCCCGGCACCTTCCTGCCGATGGACGTCGAGGACGTCCGGGACCACCGCGTCGGCGCCGAGCGCTACACGATCCCCGAGGCCTCGGCGGCGAAGATCCGCGCGGCCAAGGCCGCCGGCCGCCCCCTCGTCGCCGTCGGCACGACCGCGACCCGGGCCCTCGAGGCCGTCGCCGCCGCCAACGACGGGGCGATCGTCGCCGGCTCCGGGAGCACCGATCTCGTGATCACCCCCGGCCACGACTTCCGCGCCGTCGATCTCCTGGTCACCAACTTCCACCTCCCGCGCAGCTCGCTGCTGATGCTGGTCACCGCCTTCGGCGGCCACGCCCGGGTGATGGCGGCCTACCGCGAGGCCGTCGCCGCCGGCTACCGCTTCTACTCCTACGGCGACTGCATGCTCCTCGATCGCGGCTAGCTCCCGCCGAAACCTGTAGTACGGCCGCCGACCTGGGCGCGGAGCGTCGCCGCAGGCCGCTCGCGCCGGCGCGCGCCCGCGTGTCGACTTTTGCCCGCGGGCTGTGGCATCTGTCGGCGGTGCACCTGGACGATCCCGCGCTCCGCCCGAACCCCCGCCGCGAGCTCTCCTGCGAGTCCCTCGATCGCGAGGAGTGGCGCGCCCCGGGCACCTTCGAGGTCCTCGCCGCCGACCCGGAGGGCCCGGCGAGGGCCGGCCGCCTGTGGACCGCGCACGGCCCGGTCGACACCCCCTGCTTCATGCCCGTGGGCACCTACGGCGCGGTCAAGGGGCTCGCTCGCGAGGATCTCGAGGTCGTCGGCTCGCAGATCATCCTCGGCAACTCCTACCACCTCGCCCACCGCCCCGGCGCCGCGCGGGTCCGCGAGCTCGGCGGCCTCCACCGCTTCATCACCTGGGATCGGCCGATCCTCACCGACAGCGGCG
>JAGQIT010001107.1 GCA_020431135.1 Myxococcales bacterium
GACCGAGCGGCTCGCGGACGCCGCGGTGAGCGACGACGATCGGGCGCGGGTCGAGCGGTGGTACGCCGCCAAGGACCGCGGTCACATCGAGACCCGCCCGCCGAGCCCGCGCTGGGGCAGCCGCTGGCTCTTCATCAACGGCCGCGAGGTCGACCTCGAGGCCTTCACCGCCTGCGTGACGACGCCGGGGCGCTTCCGCCTCGGGGCCGGCTCGCAGGCGCGCTACGGCGAGCGCCACGTCGAGTCGATCTGCTGCCCAGATCGGACGATCTTCATCGACTCGGCCGGCCAGGCGTGCGCGCCGTGGTCGACGCCGGGGCGCTGCCAGCACGAGGAGTGGCTCGAGCTCATGCTCAGCGCCGACGGCAGCGTCCTCGCCATCGAGGCCCACGCGCCCGCGTGCGACCGGCTGCTCCCGCCGCCAGAGCCGCCAGGTCCAGGCTCGGACGCGCCGCCGATCGGCGCGGCGGATCCCCGCGCCTCGGGCCTGTGAGCGCCGTGCGGCGCCGCGGCTACTCCGACGCGTCCCCTGCGCCTCCGTCGTCGCGCCCCGTGACGCGGCGCGGCGGCAGCTCGACGCGGCCGGCCTCGTTGAGCGCGGGGACGTGGTCGCGGAGGTCGATCCACGGCAGGAGCACCGACTCCTGGAAGGTGTTCGAGTTGGCGACGTAGATCGAGGTCGCGTCGGAGCCGATCATCATTCGGGTGACGCGGTCGCCGAGGTCGCGGACGTCGACGGTGTCGCGGAGCTCGATCCCGTCGTCGCCGAGAACCACCTCGCGCTCGAAGGCGGCGGCGGTCCGCGGCTTGCCGGTGATCAGCACCTTCTGCAGGGCGCTGCGCACGAGGTTGGCGCTGTAGCGGCCGACGCTGAGGTTCATCGCCCGAAAGGCGATCTGCTTTGTCGGGCTCGAGAGCTGGTGCTTGCGCTTGGACATCAGGCCGCGGATCCGCACGCGCCCCTGCGCGACCTCGGCGGCGTCGACGTCGTGGGTCTCGTCGACGAGGTGGCTGACGAGGGTCGCGCCCTCGGCGGTCTGGAGCATCACGCCGGTGTCGCTGTAGAGCGGGCCGTCGTCGTCGAAGACCTTGAGGACGCCGCCCTTGGCGAGGGAGAGGACGGCGTAGTAGCGCGGGGTCTTCTTGACCAGGAGCTTGGCGCCGGGGAAGTAGCGCTGGAAGGGGCCGCGGTGCTCCTCGAGCGCGCCGTGGCGCTCGGGGTTGTAGTCGAGCCAGGCGTGCACCCAGTCGTAGACGTAGTGGGCGCACATCCGGTTGTCGTCGTTGTAGTAGCGCCGGCGCTCGGGCAGCGCTCGGCGCAGGAAGGTCTCGGCGATCCGCCCGGCGGTCGGGCTGAAGCGCGACATGACCTCAAAGCCATGCGGGTAGAAGTGGTAGGTGTTGCGGCTGCCGTACTCGCCGGCGTAGGAGCCGTCCGGGTGCATGAAGTAGGCGGCGAACTCGACGGCCTGGCGCAGCGGCTCGATCAGGCGCTCGTCCCTCGACTTCTGGTAGAGCTTGCCGAGGAAGGCGATCGAGCACGAGTGGTACCCGGGGTCGGCGCCCTCGTACTCCTGGAACCACCCCTCGTCGTGCTGCCACGACAGCGTGAGGTCGCGGAAGGCCGCGGAGGCCTCGCGGTAGACCTCGTCGCCGGTGATCAGGAAGACGTTGTAGAGCGCGAGCGCGGCGAAGGCCTGGTGGTTGGCGAGCTGCCCGGTCTCGTTGTGGGTGCGCAGCCAGTCGCCGCGCAGGCGGAAGAAGTCGACGAGGTCGGGGCGGTCGAGGCCGAGGACCTGGTAGGTCTCGGTCATCGCGTAGAGCGAGAAGACCAGCGCCCCGAGGGCGCGCTCGAAGGGGAAGTAGTCGTCGCAGGAGCCGTCGGCGTGGGCCGAGCGCTGGGCGAACTCGATCGCCGCGATCGCCAGCTCGCGCAGGCGCGGGTTGCCGTAGTAGGGGTTGTGCGGCAGGGGCGTCGCGTGGGCGAGCGCCAGCGGCAGGCAGAACTCCTGGTTCATCCCGCACGGGAAGTCGACGGTGCGGTAGTGCCAGAACTCGCGGTCGAAGCAGCCGTAGGTCGGCGACAGCGGGTTCTTGTCGATCATCAGGACGATCCGCGGGAGGGCGCGGAGGGCCTCGAAGGCGTACCAGTCGCGGTCGCCGGGGGGGGGCTGGGGGAAGCGCTCGGTGGACATGGCGAATGGGCTCCCTGGCGGAGCGGCTAGGCCGGCCTCTGGGCGACGATCGCCTGGTTGACGAAGCCGAAGTTGAGGGCGCGGAGGCGGGCGATGAGGCGGTCGACCTTGAGCGAGAGGAGCGGGTCGACGGGGATCTTGGCGTAGGGGAGGACGCCGACCGGGGCCCACATGAAGGGGGTGAAGACGACGTCGACGAAGCCGGCCTCGCGGGCCATCTCGACCATCGCGCGGCCGTCGAGCTCCTGCTCGTGGGCCTCGTCGGCGACCATGCCGAGGCGGCCGGCGACGTCGTCCCAGAAGGGGTTGGGGCAGGTGGCGACGAGGACCCCGCCGGGGCGCAGCGCCCGGAATGCCTCGCGCAGCGCGGCCTTCGGATCCGGGAGGTGCTCGAGGACGGCGAGGGCGGTGCACAGGTCGTAGCGCCCGGCCTCGATCTCCGGCGGCAGGTCCATGACGTCGCCGCGGAGGAGGCGGACGTCGGCCGGCAGGCGCGGGGCGCTGGCCAGGAGCTCGTCGGAGAGCTCGACGCCGTCGTAGGTTCCGCGGCCGAGGAGGCGGCGGATCTCGAGGAGCGTGAGGCCCTCGGCGGCGCCGAGCTCGAGGACCGCGTACGCGGGCTGGCGGCCGCGGCGGGCGAGGAAGGCGTCAGTCGCCAGGCGGGCGCGGACCTGGTAGCGGAAGCGGAGCTGGGGCGCGCGCTGGCGGCCGCGGGCGTAGTCGGCCCCCATGACCCCGGCGTGGTCGCCCCCGTGGTTGTGAGTCGCGCTCATCGACGATCTCCTCGGCGTGTCGGCATTGCAGTGCAGTGATGGAAGACTATGGTGATAAGACCGGCGCTCAGCGCTGGCGGCGAATGAGCATATCCGCGACCAGCCCGAGGGCGAGGAGCTGGACGCCGGCGACGAAGAGGACGACGGCGACCGGGTCGACGAGGGCGCCGGCGCGGGCGAAGGCGGCGATCGCCGCGACGGCGGCGCCGCCGACGAAGAGCGCGGCGATCGGCGCGAAGACCCGCAGCGGATCGAAGTAGAGGACGGTGCGGACGATCTTGCCGAGGAAGCCGAGCGTGTCCTTGATCGGCCGGATCTTCGACGCGCCCTCGCGGCGCAGGTAGTTGATCGGCACGTACTTGACGCGCTGGCCGCTGGCGAACATCGACAGGGTGATCGTCGTCGTGTAGGAGAAGCGATCCGAGAGGATGTGCTCGAAGCGCTGGGCGAGGTCGCGACGGAAGACCCGCAGGCCGCTGTTGAGGTCGGGGATCGGGTGGCCGCTGAGGAGCGACGCGAGCTTGCGCAGCACCCACTTCGGCGGCCGGCGGATCAGCGGGATCTCGGAGATCGCCCCGGTGCGCGCGCCGACGACCATCTCGTGGTCGCCGCGCTCGGCGAGGAGGGCGGGGATGTGCTCGTTGGGGTAGGTGCCGTCGGCGTCGGTGATCAGGATCCACGGGTGGCGGGCGTGCATCACCCCGGTCTTGATCGAGCTGCCGTAGCCGCGGTTTTGCCGGTGGCGCAGGAGCTGGAGGCGCCGCTGGTCGGGGCCGAGCTCGTCGACGACGGCCTGGATCGCCGCCGCGGTGCCGTCGGTGGAGCCGTCGTCGATGACGAGGACCTCGACGGCGATCGCCGGGTCGAGGTCGCCGTCGAGGGTCGCCAGGAGCTCGCGCAGCGTCGGCCCGGCGCCGCGCTCCTCGTTGTAGGTGGGGATGACGATCGACACCCCGGCGGTCGGGCTCATGGTTGGGTCGGCGCTGCTGTGGCTGGGTCCCATGCTCGCGTTCTCTCGACGGTCGGCGCTCGGCGGTCGGCGCCGCGGCGAACAACTACCACAGCCGGCGGCCCGTGTGCCCGCCGATGAAATCGACACAGAGCGCGACGGCGATGTCACATTCGTCGCCCACACGTGACAGCGCGGGCGACCGAGACGCGCTACACCGCGGGTGCTGGTGTCGGCGAGCGTGAGCCCATCTTCGAGCGCGGCGCGACATGGAGCGCGCGTCGACGCGGCGCCGCGGTCGCGCGGCTGGCTCGTCGCCTACGCCGCGGTCATGGCCCTGGGCGTCGCCCTGATCGCGCCGGCGGTCGCCGGCGAGATGCCGCGCTCGGGCGATCACGCGGTCCACCTCGCGCGCGGCTGGCTGGCGCTCGAGCAGCTCGGGCGCGGGCACCTCAGCGGCTGGAGCCCCTACTGGTACTTCGGCTTCCCGCTCGGCGAGTTCTACCCGCCGCTCGGGGACCTCCTCCTCGCCGCGGTCTACTCGCTCGGCGGCGGGCTCCTGAGCCTGCCGCAGGCCTACGCGCTGACCTTCAGCCTCGCCTACGTCGGTCACGCGCTTGCGACCGTGCGCGCGGCCCAGCTCATCGGCGCCGGGCCGCTGGCGGCGGCGGTCGCCGGGCTCCTCCTCCTCGGCGATCCCGGGGCGGTCCGCGAGGGCGGGTGGATCTTCACGGTGAAGTACGGCGTGTGGCTGCAGCCGCTCGCCTGCGCCCTGACCTGGTGGGGGCTCGCGTCGGCGGCGGCGGCCCTCGGCGTCGGTCGAGCGTCGACGGCGACGGCGACGGCGACGGCGACGGCGACGCAGAGTGCGGTGCGCAGCCGCGAGCTGATCCCCGCGGGAGTGATCCTCGGGCTCGCGCTCCTCGCCCACCCGATCGCCCTGCCGATGATCGCCGTCGGTCTCCCGGCGCTCGCGCTCGCGGCGGGGCGGCGACGGGGCGCGGCGGGCCTCCGCGGGGCCCTGGTCTCGGGGGCCTTCGTCGGCGCCGTCGCGCTGATGCTCGCGTCGTGGTGGGTCGCGCCGCTGGTCGCCCACCGCCGGTGGATGAGCTCCTACGGCCAGCTCTTCTCGTCGCTCGGGGCGGCGCTCGGGCGCCTCGCAGACGGGCAGTGGACCGGCAACATGCCGGCGGCGGTTGGCGTCGCGATCGGCCTCGGCCTCGTCGTCGCGCTGACGCGGCCGCGCACCCGCGGGCTGCGGATGCTCGCGGCGTTCTCGCTCGGGCTCTACCTCCTCGCGTTCTCCGACGTCTTCTTCGCCCTGCGCCTCGACTGGCTCGCCGAGGGTTTCTCGGGGATCCAGTACCAGCGCTTCCTCGTCTGCGCGAAGCCGGGGCTCTTCATCGCCGCGGGGGTCGGCCTCGAGTTCGCCTGGGCGGCGGCGCGGCGGCGGCGCGGCGCCTCACGGATCGTCTTGGCTGCGATCGGCGTCGGCCTGGCGGGGTGGGTCGTCGCGGATCTCTGGGCGGCGGCGGAGCGCCACGGCGTCGGCGCGCTCCGGCTCGAGCGCAGGGAGAGGGACGCCGGCTTCGACCGCGACTTCCAGCGCTTCAACCGCTGGGCCGGCGAGCGCTGGCGGACGCGCGACGGCTTCTACAGGATCGCGATGCGAGGCCCGCGGCACGACCACACGCTCGTCGACGGGATCCTCTGGAGCCGGACGCCGACCTACAAGATCGGCTTCACGCCGGGCGAGACCTTCGTCCACAAGCCCGAGTCCGGCGCCCGCTCGCTGCTCGAGCGCCTCCGCGTGCGCTACGTCGTCGGCGCCGACGCGCGCGCGCCGAAGGGCGCGGCGGAGGTCGTCCGCTTCGGCGACATCAAGGTCTGGGAGGTCGGCTACGACCGCGAATTCGCGGTCGCCGAGGTCGACGGCGAGGGCCTCGTCGAGGTGCTCGAGGAGGACTACGACGCGGGCGTGATCCGGATCCGCCTGGAGAACGTCGACGCCGGCGCGCGCCTGGTCTTCGGGGTCGCCGGGCACCCGCGCTGGCAGCTCCTGCGCGGCGATCGTGAGGTCCCGTGGTTCGAGGTCCCGGGCCGCGGCGACGCGGGGCCGGCGACCCAGGCCGAGCGCGCCGCCGGCCTCCTGCGCGAGGGCGACCCGTGGACGCCGAACGGCAAGGAGCCGCTCCTGATCGCCGCCGACGTCGGCGCGACAGGCGACGGGATCTACACGCTGCGCTATCGGTTCTGGCGCCCGGTCGACGTCGTCGGCGTCGGCCTCTTCGTCCTCGGCCTCGCTGTGATCGGCGCGGGTCTCGGCCGCCGCAGCGGGGCGCGGCTCGACGCGCTCCTCGGGCGCGTCGCCGCGCTCCTCGGGCCGCGGGCGCTCGCGTTCATCGGCGGCCTGGTCGTCGTCGCGATCGCCTGGCGCTACGTCGCGGGCTTCGCCGCCGAGCTCGACACCGCGGTCGGTCGCTTCTACACGCTGCGCGTCGCGGCGGTCGACGGCGCGGCGCCGGGGCCGATGAAGGTGTCGCGGGTGATCGTGCCGTCGATCCGCATGCGCGCGGGGGAGGACGGCGCGGCGTCGATCACCTTCCCTGGCGTCGACGTCGGCCCGGCCCGCGGCGGCGGGCGGCCGCCGATCCTCGGCTGGTACGCGACCGCCGACGAGACCCTCGGGCGCAAGGAGCGGCTGGCGAAGGGGATGGTCCTGCGCGCGGCGATCCGCCCGGCCGGCGGCGACGCGCCCTTCGTCGAGGCGATCGCCGTGCGCCCGCGCAAGGTCGCCGGGCGCACGCCGCTGGCGATCCCGACGGACGCGGTCGCCGACGGCCCCGTCGATCTCAGGATCACCATGACCCGGCCGCTCGAGGGGTCGAACGGCTACGCCTTCGGCTTCAACCTCGACCTCGCGAGCGCCGCTCCGGAGTAGCCCGCCATGACGATAGGAGCGACCCGTGCCCTTCGCCCGACCGAACGATGACGAGCAGCGCCGCTACTGGGCGGGGATCCGCCGGCGCCGCGATCCCTCGCACCCGGCGGTCGCGGCCTTCGCCGCGGCCAAGCTCGCGTACATCCGCGCCGCGCTCCCGGAGGGCGCCGCGACGATGCTCGAGGTCGGGGCCGGCAACGGCTACTTCAGCCGGAGCTTCGCCGAGGCCTTCGCGCTCACGGCCCTCGACCTCTCGGCGAACATGCTGGCGATGAACCCGCTGCCGGCGGCGCGCAAGGTCCAGGGGTCGGCGGAGGCGCTGCCCTTCGCCGACGAGGCCTTCGACGTGGTTTTTTCAGGCAACCTCCTCCACCACCTCGAGACGCCGGCGATCGCCGTCCGCGAGATGGCCCGCGTCGCCCGCCGCCACGTCGTTCTCCTCGAGCCCAACGCCCTCAACCCGGCGATGCTCCTCTTCGGCCTCGCCAAGCGCGCGGAGCGGGGCGTCGTCCGCTTCTCCCCCGGCTACCTGCGCTCGCTCGGCCTCGGCGTCGGCATGCGCCTGCGGGCGTCGACGAGCTTCGGCGGCGTGCTGCCGAACCGGACGCCGCGGGTGCTCGTGCCGGTCGCGCGGCTCCTCGAGCGACCGCTGCCGCTCGGGCTCTACACGATCGCGATCTTCGACGTCGGCCGGCCAGTGCGCGGATAGCTGAGCCCCTCGCTGGATGGCGCCGGCGCGGTCGATGGCGGCGCGAGGCGAGCCTGGCGTCGGCGAGCTGAGCCCGTCGCTGGATGGCGCCGGCGCGGTCGATGGCGGTGCGGAGCGAGCCTGGCGTCGGCGAGCGGACGAGCGATGGTCGATGGCCGTGATGGCAGGCGCGGTCTGTCCCGCGGGCGCGGTCGTTGGTCCCGCGCCGCCTGCACTTGGGGTCAATCACCTGGATCGGGGCCCGGCGCGGGCCTATCGTCGAAGGACGCTCGCCGGGGTCGCGGCGGGCCGGCCTCGCGCGCAGGAGCGACCGCCTCGCGCGGACCGCCCGCAGGCGCGCTACTATCGCGACCGCGAGGACCGAACGCACGCAGCGACGGCGCCGGCAGGGCGCGCCCCCGGACCGGAGATGCCGACACCACCCCCACCGCGACGCCGCGTCCGCCACTTCGCCAAGTGGGCGCTCATCGACATCGGCGCGTTCGTGCTGATAAACACGCACTTCGCGACCGCGAGGTTCATCGCCGCCCCGAACCTCAGCGGCTGGCGGGGCTGGCTCGCCCTCTTCCTCAGCTTCCTCCCGGCGTGGGCCTTCTGGGCCGCGGTGACGCCCCTCGTCTTCTGGGCGAGCGCGCGCGTCCGCATGGGCTCGGGTCGCGGGCTCCGGCCGATCG
>JAGQIT010001108.1 GCA_020431135.1 Myxococcales bacterium
GCTCGTGGCTGGCGATGACGTCGGCGAGGCGCGGGCGCTCCTCCGGCGGGACCTCCGTGCACGCGGTGAGGACCTCGGCGACGGTCGGCGAGGCGCCGGCGCGGGCCGGGTCGGCGTAGATCTCCGCGAGGGCCGCGATGGCGCCGCGGATCGCCGCGTCGACGGCCGTCGCCGAGAGCCGCGCGCCGCCGAGGCGGCGGTAGGTCGCCGCGAAGTCCTCGTCGGGTCCGAAGCGATCGACGCCGAACATGAAGGTCCGGTGCATGTCGAGGAGGACGGCGGCGTAGCGGTCGATGAGGGCGGGCATGGGCTCGGTGCTCGGCGGCCGTCCATGTCCATGTCCATGACACGGCGGCGCCGCGGCTCAGCGGCGGCCGGTCATGAGGTGGCGCCCGGAGACGAGCTGGACCAGGCCGAAGAGGCCCAGCGCCGCGAGGAAGAGGGCCGCCCCGTAGTAGAGCTGGCCGTAGATCACGCCGAGCGCGACGATCAGCCCCGCGCCGCCGCTCCCGAGGGCGAAGGTCGCCGCGCCGGCGATACGGGCGTAGCGGCGGGCGCTCGCGGGGATCGCCTTCCCGGCGGCTCGGAGCTCGCGCTGATGGTCCGCCTCTTCCCTGACGCGATCACGAAAGGCCATGTCCGGGAGTGTCTTCGCTCGCCGCGCGGAGCGCCAGGGGTCGCAGCCAAGCGCCCGACTCGTTGGATGAGGTCGGCGGGGGGCGGCGGGCGTCGAGCTCCCTCGGCGCGGTGCCAACGGGCGCTTCGCTGCGGCGCCGCGGCGTCTTCCCGGGCCGATCGGGGCTGAGGAGCGCGGCGCGAGGGCACGCAGGACCCGCGCCACAGGCCGCTAGTCCGCCGATTTTTGGCGGGATCGCGGGCTTTCCGCTAGGTCGGTGGGAGGAGTGCGAAGTCCCATGGAGAAGATCCCGAGCGAGCTTGTGCAGGCGATCCAGGCCGGCGATTGCGTCCTTTGGAGCGGAGCGGGGATCGGCGCCCTCGCCGGGCGCCCCGGCTGGGCCGCGGCCCTGACGAGCGCGATCGAGCGCTGCGCGGCGCCGGTCCGGCCGCAGCTGCGCGGGCTCATCGACGGCGGCCGCCTGCGCCCCGTGCTCTCCTATGTCGTCCGTCACTGCGGCGAGGAGGCGCTCGCCGAGGCGATGCGCGGCCACGGCGATCGCGGCCCGGTCGACGGCGCCGAGCTCCTCGCCAAGCTGCCGTGGCGGGCCTGCTTCGCCACCGCCTACGCCGAGGTGCTCCAGGCGATCTACGCCAGCGACGGCCAGGCGATCGAGCTCCTCAGCCACCGCGAGATCCACCGCCCGACCCTGCGCCCCGACGCCCGCGACGACGAGCGCCCGCTGATCCTGCGGACGCCGCCCGCCGGCCGGAGCATGCGCGCCGATCGGGCGCTCTTCGACCTCGTCCAGGAGGTCGCGCGCACGCGGACGATCTTCTTCTTCGGCTTCGCCAAGGGGGACCCGGACTTCGCCGAGCTCCTCGAGCTCCTCGGGCGGATCGGCCGCGGTCGCCGGCACTACGCCTGGCTCGCGGACGTCACCGAGGCCGAGGCCGAGGAGCTCCTCGACAGCCGCAACATCGAGGTCGTGAGCCTGGGCGCCGAGGTCCAGCTCGAGGACGCCCTCCACCTCCTCCACCAGGCGATCTGGGAGAACGCCGCCGGGCCGTCGACGGCCCGGGTCGAGCTCGTCGCCTTCGACCTCGCGCGGGCCGTCGCCCACGTCCCGGAGCGCGGAGACATCGCCGCCGACGTCGCCTTCGCCTGCGACATCGAGGGGCTCGATCGCCTCGTCGCCGAGCTCGCGGAGGCCGCGGGCGAGGCCGCGAATTGGCTGAGCGACGGCCTCGTCGAGGTCGAGGACGACGGCTTCGATCGCATCGACGTGAGCACGCTGCTGCGCCTCGGCAACGTCTACCTCGCGCGCGGGCGGACGACCGACGCGCGCCGCTGCTTCAAGGCCGTGCGCCTGCGCGGGGCCGGCCCCGAGTACCAGGCGATCGCCCTCTTCAACCTCGCCCTCGCGGCGGCGTCGAACGGCCTCGAGCGCCTCGCGGTCAGCGGCCTGCGCTCGGCGGCCGAGGCCGACCGCTCGCTGTCGCTGCTCCCCGAGCGCCTCGAGCTCGAGGCCGTGCGCACCTACGATCCGACGCGCCTGGTTCTCGGCGGCCGCGAGCGCCGCACGGGCGAGGCGGTCGAGCTGTGGCTGCGGACCCTCGGCCACCACGTCGGCGTCCACGATCAGCGCCGCTTCTACGTCGAGGTCCAGCGCGCCGCCGAGCTCGCCCACCCGGGGATCCAGCGCCTGCGCGGCGGCTTCACCGACGGCCAGCTCTTCGGCGTGATCGCCGATCCGCTCCCCGGCTTCACCCTCGAGGAGGCGCTCGGCGGCGGCGGTCGCATGGAGATGTACCGGTCGCTGCGCCTGGCGATGGGCGTCCTCGACGCCGTCGCGGCCCTCCACGCCCACGGCATGGTCCACCGCGACATCCGCCCGGCGCAGATCGTTCTCAGCGCCGACGGCCCGGTGCTCTGCGGCCAGGGCTTCAGCCCGCTGATCAACTTCCGCCGGCCGACCTTGCGTCACCTCGCCGACGGCTACATCGCGCCGGAGCTCCTCGCCGGCGAGCCGGCGTCGCCGACGAGCGACGTCTACAGCGTCGCCGCGGTGCTCTACCGCGCCCTCAGCGGGCGCTCGCCGTCGACCTCGGTGCAGCCGGCCTCGGCCTTCCAGCCCGACCTGGACCCGCGGATCGACGAGGTGCTCGCCCAGGCCCTGCACCCGGATCCGGGGCTGCGTCTGTCGCCTCGTCGCCTGCGCTCCGAGCTCGCGGGGATCGTCAGCGTGCCGATGATCCTGGTCTCGCGCCTCGGCGGCCGCGGGGCGCCGACGCCGGCCCCGGCCGCGCTCTGATCCTCGGCGCTTTCTTAATTTAGCGAGGCGCCGCTCGGTCGGACTCGACGGGCGCGGCGCCCTGCGTGGACGGTCGTGACGTTCGCTTGCGATGTCGAGCCGCGAACGAGCGGGCGCCTCTCGTCGCGGCATGGCACGCCGCGCCGCGGAGTCATCGCCCGCGGCGTGAAGGAGGCCCGGGAGCCGCTGGGTTTTGCAGGCGCCGAACGGATGCAGCGCTAGCGCTGCGCGTGTCAGAGCGCCGCAGCTGCACCGCGGCTGTAGATCAACGGCGCCGCCCCGGGGTAGCATCGAGACATGTCCCTGCGCGCGCGTCGATTGGGCGGTCTTCTCGCGCTGGCGGGCGCGTGCGGCTTCGGCTGGTACGACTACGAGATCCGCTTCGACGTCACGATCGGCGAGGGGGTCACGCTCCCCGAGGGCGCTGAGCTCATCGCCTACGTCGAGGTCGTCGAGAGCTCGGAGCCGCTGCGCGAGACCGAGGGCGGGCGCGCGTCGACCTCGTCGGAGGTCCACGAGTACACGATCGACGGCAAGATCTGCTGCGTCCCGGAGCCCGTCATCAACTTCCACGCCTTCCTCGATCTCGACGGCGACGGCACATGGAGCGAAGACGAGCCCCACGGCGAGGATCCGCGCAACCCGGTGACCCTCAGCGACGACGACAAGGAGCTCGTCGTCGCGACCATCGAGATCAACCTCCCGTAGCGGGGGCGGCTGGCTAGCGCCCGCGGCTACGGCTCCCGAGGTGGCTGTCCGCTCTCGCGCGGCGATCGTCGGCCCCCTCGGCTTCGACGAGGGCGAGGGAGAGCGGCGCGTCGTTCACTCGACCAGCCCCCTCGCGCGCCGCACAGGCCTGCGAGGCCTCCTCACGGGCGCGCGACGGCGGCGGGGACGAGCGCGGGGGCCGCTCTCCTTCGCCCTTTCGTTGCCTGCCGCGGCCGCCTCGTGCCACGCTCGGGGCCATGGCGAGCGAAGGTCAGGAGCCCAACGAGATCGCGCCGGCGTCGGAGGTCGCGCCCGCGGAGGCCGCGGCGAAGAAGGCGACGCCGAAGGCGGTCGCGCCCGCGGGCGGCCAGGCGCCGGCCGGCGCCGACGAGGTGTTCTTCGTCGGGATCGCCAAGCACAGCACGAGCATGGGCAAGTACCTGATGTGGATCCTCGTCTGCATCATCGGCGGCGTGCTCGGCTGGGCGTTGATGCAGATCGACGCGCTCGCCGACATGCCGATGTGGCTCTTGAGCCTGGTCGGCCTGCCGATGCTCCTCGTCACCTACCTCCGGCACATCACGACCAAGTACAAGATCACCGGGCGGCGCGTGGAGACCGAGGTCGGGATCCTGAGCAAGCGCGTCGACAGCCTCGAGCTGTGGCGCGTCCTCGACGTCAGCTACGAGCAGAGCCTCTTCGACCGGATGTTCGACAACGGCAAGATCACCCTGATCACCACCGATCAGACCAACGCGTCGCTGACCCTGCACGGCCTCCCTGAGCACCGCCAGCTCTTCGAGCGCCTGCGCGACGCGGTCCAGACCCGGCGGATGACCTCGCGGCCGATGGAGCTCGTCAACGGCGACGGCGGGGCGGTCGAGATGCTCGGCGGCGACGCCTAGCCGCGTCGGCCCTGAGCCCGTGCACGCGCAGCCGTGGGGCGGTCGCGCGAGCGGCCGTGATCCCGTCGAGGTGCTCAAGGGGCGACGCCTTGGAGCTCTGACAGGGGGGCGTGATGGCCACGCGCTGAGGGGCTCAGCCCGTCCTAGATGTCGGGCCTGGGGCGCGAAGCATCGCCGTGCGTGACTGGGCAAGGCGGCTGTGAGATCACCGACCCCGCCGCGTCGCTGTCACATTACGTAGTGTCATATTCTCGCCGGGCGAGGTTGACGTTGGGTGAGAAATGGCCCCTGGAAAATCTCCCCCAAGGGCACAAATGGGGCGATTGGAGCCAGAATTCGCCGGTTTATCCGCAAACCTTGCCGGCACGATCCGCTGTTCAGAACGGGTCCTCGTCGGCTAGATTGATGGAGCGGATGAGGGGCGCGTTGTGAGCCGTCCCGCCGCGACGAGGGTACCGCTATGACCATCTTTACGCTTGCAATCGTGATCGCAGTGGCGATCTTCAACTCCGCGCTCTTCTCCTTCCTCTTCTTCTACATTCGCCGGCACGCGCGCCGCGAAGAGCCGATGCAGGCCTAGCTGAGGTGAGCTGAGAACGCGGCGCGGAGCCGCGCCAGGACGCGCAGCCGTCGGCGACGGTCTGCGCGTCGCTGCGTTCTCGGCGGGCGCACGGCGGCTTCGCTCGCCGATGCGTCGGCGCGGCCGCGAGCGAGGGGGCGCTCCGGCGCGCGGCTGTCCGATGAGCCGCTCGCTCGCCCGTCCCCGCAGAGCGGCGCTGACGACCGAGAGGGACGCCGAGGCTGCGCACCGAAGCTCGGGCGGCCTCTCAGCTCGTGGCAGAGGTCCCGTGTCGCTAGAGGGCGCTGGCGATCTCGGCGACGATCGCGTCGGCGGCCGCCACCGGATCCTCGGCCTTGAGGATCGGCCGGCCGACGACCAGGTGCGTCGCTCCGCGGCGGATCGCCTCCGCCGGGGTGACGACGCGCTTCTGATCGCCGACGGCGGCGGCGGCCGGGCGGACGCCGGGGACGACGCGGGCGAGGGCGGGGGCGATCGCGGCGACGCGCTCGACCTCGACGCCGCTGCAGACGATCCCCGCGCAGGCGGCCTCGCGGGCGCAGGCGGCCCGGAGCTCGACGAGCTCGGCGGGGTCGCGGGTGTGGCCCGCCTCGGCGCAGGCGGCCGCGTCTTGGCTCGTGAGCACCGTCACTGCGAGGATCCCGAGCGCGTCGCCGGCCTCGTCGACGCAGGCCTTGAGGTGGTCGACGCCGGAGCCGGCGTGGACGGTGAGGAAGCGGACCCCGAGGTCGCGGGCCGAGCGGATCGCCCCGCGCATCGTGTTGGGGATGTCGTGGAGCTTGAGGTCGAGGAAGATCTCGAGCCTCGGGTGGGCCCGACGCAGGCGCTCGACGACCGACGGACCCTCGGCGACGAAGAGCTGGAGGCCGACCTTGAGCATGCCGACGTGGCCGTCGAGGCGGGCGGCGGCGGCGAGGGCAGCGTCGGCGTCGGCGACGTCGATGGCGACGATCAGGCGGTCACGGGGGGCGGTGGAGGCTGACATCGGCGGCGCATGATGGCCGGCGAGAGGTCAGCGGCGCAACCGGTCGAGCGCGGAAGGTCCTTTCGTCGACGCCGCCGCCGGGGCAAGCTCGGGCCGTGCTCGAGGATCCTCGCCAGGCGCTCTTCGACTGCCTCGAGCAGGCGGTCGCGGAGGGCGTGTTTCCAGGCTGCGTCGCCCTCGTCTGGGCCGACGGCGCCGAACGCTACCACGAGGCCCACGGGGTCTTCGCCACCCACCCGAAGGCGCCGATGCGCGGCCAGCGGGTCGCCCGCGACACGGTCTACGATCTCGCGTCGCTGACCAAGGTGCTGGCGACGACGACCCTCGCGGCGATCGCCGTCGGCGAGGGCCGCGTCGCGCTCGACGATCCGCTGCCGCGGGAGTGGGCCGCCGCCTGCCCCGGGGCGCGCCTCGGCGATCTCCTCAGCCACAGCGCGGGTCTCGAGGCGCACCGCGAGTACTTCGCGGCGTTCGCCGGGCGGGCGCCGGTCGGCCCGCGGCCGATCCTCGACGCGGTCGTCGCGACCCCGCCGGCGGCGCGACCTGGCGAGCGCGCGGTCTACAGCGACCTCGGCTTCATCCTCCTCGGCGCCTGGCTCGAGCGCCTCTTTGACGGCGAGCTCGATCGTGTCTTTGAGAACCGGATCGCGTGGCCGCTCGGCCTCGAGCGCCGGCCGGTGTCGCGGCTCGGCTACCACCGCCTCGGCGTCGTCCGGGGCCCGACCGCCGCCGAGGAGGGCTGGGTCGCGCCGACCGAGGTCTACGATCCGAAGCTCCATGACGGCGAGGCGCCGAGCTACTTCCCCGTCCGTCGCGGGGCGCGCTGCGCCCACTACGAGGTCCACGACGACAACGCCTTCGTGATGGGCGGCGTCGCCGGCCACGCCGGGCTCTTCGGCGACGCCGAGGCGGTCGCGGAGATCGCCCGCGCCTGGCTCGAGTGCGCCTTGCCCGGGCTCACACCGGCGCTGCGCGAGCGCTTCTGGAGGCGCTCGTCGGTCGAGGGATCGACGCGCTGCCTCGGCTGGGACGGCGTCAGCCCCGACGGCGGCTCGACCGGGGGTGTGCTCTCTTCGGCGACGATTGGCCACCTCGGCTACACCGGCTGCTCGCTCTGGATCGACCCGCCGACCGCGAGGATCTTCGTTCTCCTCAGCAATCGCGTGCATCCGCGTCGGCAGAGCGCCGCGATCTCCGGCCTCCGTCCGCGCTTCCATCGCCTCGCGTCGCGCTTGACGTAGATGTCCTCGCATTGCCGCGCTCGCGCTCTTCCGCGCGGGGGGGCTCGCCTAGCGGCGATCGTTCGCTCTATGCGAGAATCGATCGCGCACGATGGCGTCGCCAGGCGCAGACACGGGCAAGCAGGTCTTTGTTCGCCGAGTGACGCTGGTCCTCGTCCTGCTCATCGCCGTGGTTGTCGTCCTCGACGTCGCCGCGATGGTCACCGGCGATCGGCTGCTCAACGCTGTCCTCGGCGCCGTCTCGCTCGCCGCGCTCCTCGGGATGCTCTCGGCGCGTCGGCTCAACGCGCGCGGCGAGCCCGAGCGGGCGCTCGAGCGGGCGTTCCTCGTCGGCGCCGCCCTGGTCGTCGGCGTCGCGCTGATCGCGAAGGCGGAGAACACCACCTCGGCCCTCGGCCTCGGCGTCTTCGTCCTCCTGGTCGGTCCGCGGGTGCTCCCGCGCGAGCGCCTCGATCGCTGGGTCTACAGCTCGATCGCCCTCTACATGATCGTCGCCGGGATCGAGATCATCGACCCGGCGTTCCGCCTGCAGGGCGACGCCGGCGGCAACGAGAGCTTCCGCTACCTGGTCTACGCGGCCCTCGCCGCCTTCGCCCTCGCCGGCGCCCGCGAGTTCCGCAAGTTCCCGATCGGCTCGAAGCTCAGCATCGGCTTCATCCTCGCCGCCCTCGGGCCCTTCGCGATCTACTCGCAGCTCAACCGCGCGGCCCTCGAGGAGCGCGAGCTCGCGGCCCTCGACGCCCACCTCGAGGTCCAGGCGGAGCGCCTCGCCGCGGCGATCGACGGCGGCCTCGTGCGGATCTACGACACCGTCCGCTGGCTCGCCGAGGACGACGCGCTGGCGCAGGCGCTCGACGGGGGCGGGCGGGCCAGCGAGGCCGTCCTCGAGCGCTGGAGCAGCCGCGTGATCGCCGGGGATCAGCGGGCCTGGGTCGGCGCCTTCGTCGTCGACGCGTCGGACGAGGTCGTCGCCCGCGTCGGC
>JAGQIT010001109.1 GCA_020431135.1 Myxococcales bacterium
CTCGAGGGCCAGCGGACCTTCGACCTCGTGGTCAAGCTCGCGGGCGTCGGCGGCGACCTCGACGAGGTCGGGAGGACGCCGCTGCGCACCGCGACCGGCGTCGTCCCGCTGCGCGCGGTCGCGGCGATCGATCGCGACCTCGGCCCGAACACGATCAGCCGCGAGCAGGTCCAGCGGAAGATCGTCGTCATGGCCAACGTCGCCGGCCGCGACGTCGTCAGCGTCGTCGCCGACGTCCAGGCGCGGATCGCCGAGCGCGTCGACCTCCCCGAGGGCTTCCGCGTCGAGTACGGCGGCCAGTTCGAGAGCGCCGAGTCGGCCTGGGAGACGCTCCTGCTCCTCGGCCTCCTGGTCGTCGGCGGGATCTTCGTTCTCCTCTACAGCGCCTTCAAGACCGTCCGCGACGCGACGCTGGTCCTCCTCAACCTCCCCTTCGCGCTGATCGGCGGGGTCGTCGGCGTCGCCCTGGGCGGCGGCGTCCTCTCGGTCGCGTCGCTGGTCGGCTTCATCACGCTCTTCGGCATCGCCACCCGCAACGGGATCATGCTCGTCGCCCACATCCGCCACCTCCTCGACGGCGACGCGGGCCTCGGCGTCGCGGCGGCGGTCGAGCAGGCGTCGCTCGAGCGCCTGGCGCCGATCCTGATGACCGCGCTCGCGGCCGGCTTCGGGCTCGTCCCGCTCGCGCTCGCGGCCGGCGATCCGGGGAGCGAGATCCAGGCGCCGATGGCCATGGTCATCCTCTGCGGCCTCGGCTCGTCGACCGCCCTCAACATGTTCGTCGTCCCCGCGCTCTACGCCCGGCTCCATCGCGAGTCAGCGCGCCCGCGCGACTAGCCAGGTCGGCGCCCAGATCCGCGCGTCACGCGAGCGCATGAGACTGCTTCGCGGCCTCATGTCGTTCGCGCTTGACAGCTTCAACATTTTTCATAAGCTAGCGCTTGCTTATAAAAATCGAGGTCCAATGAGCTCCTCCCACACCGTCTCCACCGCCTCCGCGCAGCCGCGGCACAACCGGCTCCTGCTCCTCTCACTCGTCGGCGGCCTCGTCGTCGCGGCGATCCTCATCGCCCACGGGGCGGCCTGGTGGTCCGCCCCCCTCGCCGTCGTCGTCGCCCTCGTCCTCGCGCACCTCCTGGCGCTCGCGCTCGTCATCGGCGTCGGCGTCGCGATGACGCGATCGGGCGACGGGGAGGGGGCGCCGCGGGGCGAGCTGATCCGCCGGCCGCGGCTCTACGACTGGATGGTCCGCGCCCTCTCGGGCGGGCGCGAGGCGGAGATGCGGGCGACCTGGCTCGAGCTCGCCGACGTCCGCCGCGGCGACGCGGTCCTTGACGTCGGCTGCGGCACCGGGACGCTCCTGCTCGCCGCGGCCGCGCGCGTCGGTCCCCAGGGGACCCTCGCCGGCGTCGAGGCGGCGCCGGAGATGGCCGCGCGGGCGCGCGACAAGGCGGCGGCCGAGGGCGTCGCGGTCGACGTCCGCGAGGGCTCCGCGGACACGCTCCCGTTCGCAGACGGCAGCTTCGACGTGGTCTTCGCGACCCTCGTCTTTCACCACCTGCCCGCGGACGTCCAGCTCGGCGCGCTCCAGGAGATGCGCCGCGTGCTCCGCCCAGGCGGACGCGTCGTCATCGTCGACCTCCCGCACGGACACGACCACGGGCACGGGCATGGCCACGGCGGCGGCCTCTTCTCGATGATCCACGGCGGCGCCGGCGGGCGCCTCGTCGACTTCGACGGCGAATTGCGCAGCCTCGGCGCCGCCGAGGTGACGCGTCACGGCGCCGGGATGCGCGCGCTGCATGCGACGCGCGCGGTCTTCCCCGCCACCGGGGGCGCGGGCCGCTGAGCGCCGCGCCCCGCGGGGCTGGTAGTCTCCTGGCCACGCGTATGGGTCGCCGCAAGACCATCAGTGATGACGAGCTCCTCGCGGTCGCCCGCGCGGTCTTCATCGACAAGGGCCTCGCCGCGTCGACGCGGGCGATCGCCCGCGAGGCCGGGGTCTCGGAGGCGGTTCTCTACCAGCGCTTCGGCACCAAGGCCGACCTCTTCTTCCGCGCCATGGTCCCGCCGACCCTCGACGTCGAGGCGGTCCTCGCCGCGCCGGCGGCCGGCTCCCCCCTCGAGACCCTCGAGCGCGCCGCCCTCGGGATGCTCCGCTACTTCCGCGAGCTCTTCCCGATCCTCGTGCCGATGATGAGCCACCCGGGCTTCGACTTCGAGCGCTTCGTCGAGCGCCACCCGGAGGCCCCGCTCGGCCGCCTCCGCGCCGGCCTCATCGCCGCCCTCGAGGGGATGCGCGCGCGCGGCGAGATCGCGGAGGGCCCGGTCGCGCCGGCGGCCCTCATGCTCTTCGCCTCGCTGCACAGCGTCGCCGTCTTCGAGCGCCTCGGGGCCCACGACGGCGCCTTCGACGAGGCGACGATCCGGGCGATGGTCGGCGTCCTCTGGCGCGGGCTCGCGCCGCCTCAACCCGATCCAGGCGCGGAGCGCTAGCGATGCGATCGCAGCGGCTCGGCGCGCTCCTCGGCCTCCTCGCCGCGCTCACCTTCGGCGTCAGCGCGCCGCTGTCGAAGATCCTCCTCGAGGAGGTCGAGCCGACGCTCCTCGCCGGGCTCCTCTACCTCGGCGCGGGGATCGGCCTCGCCCTCGTCCGCGTCGTCCGCACGGACCGCTCGGAGGCGCCGCTCACCCGCCGCGACCTCCCGCCGCTCGCGGGC
Organism: Myxococcales bacterium; assembly: GCA_020431135.1. GTDB lineage: Bacteria > Myxococcota_A > Polyangia > Nannocystales > Nannocystaceae > JADJRG01. Next base: position 2,721 of record JAGQIT010001109.1, read on the forward strand.
GTCGTTCTCCTCGGCGGCGCCCTCGCCCCGGTCCTCCTGCTCTTCGGCCTCGCGCGGGTCAGCGGTGCCGCGGGGGCGCTCCTCCTTAACCTCGAGGCGCCGCTGACGATCCTCCTCGCCGCCTGGCTCTTCGGCGAGCACCTCGGCAAGCGGGCCGCGATCGCGTCGGCCTGCATTCTCGTCGCCGCCGGGCTCCTCCGGGTCAGCCCGGGCGAGATCGCCGTCGACGGCGTCGGCGTCGCGCTGATCGCCGCCGCCTGCCTGTGCTGGGCCCTCGACAACAACCTCACGCAGCGCCTCACGCTCCGCGATCCGATCGCCCTCGTGCGGATCAAGACGCTCGCCGCCGGCCTCTTCAACACCGCGCTCGCGCTCGCCTTGGGCGCGCGCCTCCCCGCCGCGCCGGTCCTCGCGCTCACGCTCCTCCTCGGCCTCGTCAGCTACGGCGTCAGCGTCGTCCTCGACGCCTACGCGCTGCGCCTGCACGGGGCCGCGCGCGAGGCCGCCTACTTCGCGGCGGCGCCCTTCATCGGCGCGCTCGCCTCGCTCGTCATCCTCGGCGATCGCCTCGGGCTCGGCGACGTCGCGGCGATGGGCCTGATGCTCGTCGGCGTCGCCGTCCTCGTCCGCGAGGAGCACGACCACGCGCACACGCACGAGCCGGTGACCCACAACCACCGCCACGTCCACGACGCCCACCACCGCCACGAGCACGGCCCCGACGATCCGCCGGGCGAGCCGCACGCCCACGTCCACACGCACGCGCGGCTGACCCACGCCCACGCCCACGTCCCGGACCTCCACCACCGTCACGAGCACTAGCTCGCGGCGGGCCTGAGCTCGCCGCTCTGTGCTTCTCTATCGGTTCATAGAGCCCCTTGGCGCGGGCTTCGGAGGGACGTAGGCGGCGGCTCCTGTGCTTGGGTTTGGCTTGGGGTTCTCGGGTGGCCGCCTAGACCGCCCATGCCTCGTCAAACCCCGCGGCGCGGAGCCGGGCGAGGGCCGCGCGCTCGGTCGCCTCGTCGGCGAAGGCCGTCGCGCGGAGGAGCACACGCGACACCTCTGCGGGGAGCGTCGGCCGGAGCGCTGCGAGTGCGGCGAGGAGCTCGGCGGAGCATGAGCCCGCGAGGCAGAGGACGAGGGCGACGCCGCGGTCGTCGACGAGGTCGACGGCGTGGCCGGCGAGTCGACGGCGCTCGAACGACGCGCCGAGCTCGACGCCCGCGTGAAGAAGGAGGGCGATGCGGAGCCTGTCGTCGTCGCTCGCGTCGGCGTCGGCGTCGGGCTCTGTGATGTGCATGCTGCGAAACCCGGGCCGCGGCTCGTCGGCGATCGCCTGCGCGGCCGCCCGCAGGCGCGCGCGGGTCTGCGCGTCGATCGTCGGGTAGGTGGCGTCGCCGGTCGGCTCGGGGAGCTGGACGAGGACGAAGCGGCGGGGCGCGGGGGCGCGGAGGTTCACGCGCCAGACGGCCTCGCCGGTGGTCCCGGAGCCGGCGAAGAGATCGACGACGAGGTCGCCGGGGTCGCTGGCGATCTCGACGATCCGCTCGAGCAGGGCGACGGGCTTCGGCGTGTCGAAGGGCTTGGCGCCCTCGAGGAGGCGCACGAGGTGCTTCTTGGCGCGGTCGTTGGTGCCGACCTCGGCGGCGGTCCAGAGCGTGTGCGGGGTGAGGCCGCTGCGGGCCTCGGCGAGGAAGACCTTGCGCCGCGGGACGTTGTTGCCGCGGGCGCCGAACCACACGCGGCCGTCGTCGATCAGCGCCTGCATGCGCTCGCGGGTGAGGCTCCAGCAGCGGCCGGGGGGCGGCGTGACCTCGCGGCCGCCGGGGGTCCGCAGCGCGTAGAACTGGGTCGGGGTCGCGTGGCCGGCCTGGGCGTTGAGGGAGACCGACTGCCAGGGGCCGCGGGGGTCGTCGTCGGGGTTGGCGTAGCGCGAGAGCACGGCGGCGTCGCGCGGCAGGAGGTTGCGGCCGGCCTCGAAGCGCGCCTTGTCGCGGGCGTAGCAGAGGATGTAGTCGTGGTTGAACGAGAACGCCCGCCGGTTCTCGCGGGTCGTCCGCTTCTCCCAGACGAAGGTGGCGACGAAGTTGGCGGCGTCGAAGAGCTCGTCGCAGAGGAGGCGGAGGTGGGCGAGCTCGCCGTCGTCGATCGAGATCCAGATCGAGCCGTCCTCGCGCAGGAGCTCGCGGGCGAGCTCGAGGCGCGGGGCCATCATCGACAGCCAAGCGGTGTGCAGGCGGCCGGCGGTCTCGGGGTCGCCGGCGGCGTCGACCTGGCCGGTGTCGCGGAGGTAGGCGGCGCGCGAGCGGCGGAAGCGATCGCGGTAGCTGAGGGGGTTCCCGGTGTTGTAGGGGGGATCGAGGTAGATGAGGCGGGCGCGGCCGCGATAGCTGCGCTGGAGCAGGCGCAGGGCCTCGAGGTTGTCGCCGGTGAGGACGACGTCGCGGGCCGCGTCCCAGCGCAGCGAGCCGGCGCGGTCGGGGATGAGGGCGGCGGTCGGCGGGCGCTCGGCGAGCCGCCGGGCGCGGGCCTTGCCGTGCCAGGTGAGGCCGAAGCGGGCGCCGTCCGTCGCGTCGTCGCGTGCGGGCTCGCCGACGCGCGCGCGCAGGCGGTCGACGTCGATTTGGCCGTCGACGAAGACCTCCGGGAAGAGCTCGCGCAGGCGGGCGCGGGCGCG
>JAGQIT010001110.1 GCA_020431135.1 Myxococcales bacterium
AAGACCCGCTCGGGCAAGATCATGCGGCGGATCCTCAGGCGGATCGCCGCCGGCAAGACCGAGGACTTCGGCGACATCTCGACCCTGGCCGACCCGTCGGTGGTCGAGGCGCTGATCGAGGCGGCGAAGGGCTGAGGCGGCGCCGCCGCGTGGTTGAGATCTCGACGCGGGCGTCTGCTGCTGCGGGGGTGCGGGGGGTCTGCGCGGGCGACTTCGCCCTGCGCAGGCCCTCGCCTCGTTCGCGCGCTGAGGCCTCCCTCGCCGCGGCGGCGTGCGTCCTCCTCGAGCGCGCCGAGAGCTGACGGTCGCGTGCTCCGCGGCTGCGGATCGCGGCCCGGCCACGCCGATCGAGCGCAGCGAACGACGGCGTCGTCACGGTCTTCGTCGCGTCCGCGCTGGTGAGCGCGGGCAGTCGAGCCGGAGCGCGCGGCGGACGACGAGGCGCCGTGGGTCGGCAGGCGAGCGCGGCGCCGAGGCGCGACGCTGTCGACGACTGCGCGACGCGGCCGCGGCGGCGCTGCGTCGGCGCGTGCGAACCGACGAGCAGCGCCCGAGCACGCCTCGACCGCGCGCGCCGATCGCCTCGTTCACGGCGCGCGGCCGTCGACAACTGAGCGAAGCGAAGACCTCGTCGACGCGCGCGTGTCGACGGTCGACAGCGACGCGCACGCGCGAGGCAGACATCCCCAACGCGGCGCGATGCGGAGGTCCTTCGCCGCCGCGAAGGGGCGATCGCGAGCGCCCTCCGACTCGGCGAAGACGGCATGTTCTCTGCCGGTTTTGCTAGGATCGCCGCGGAGGGGAAGATGCAAAGCAGCGAACGGGAGAGCCTGAGCGAGCGCCTCGCGCTGGTCTACAACAAGGCGAGCTATCGGCGGGTGATCGCGGGCAAGGACGTGATCATCCACTGCCACCACTACAACTCGCGGATCCAGCGGACGGTCGAGGGGGCGGCGGAGATCGACGGCAAGGCGATGATCATCGCCGTCGCCGAGCGCGTCTTCGCCGAGCACGTCGCCAACGCCCTGCGTGCGGGCGACAGCGAGGCCGACAAGCTGGCGATGTGCGAGCAGCTCTACGCCCACCTCGGCTACGGCAAGCTCGACCTCTCGCGCCTCGCCGAGGGCGAGGTCGTGGCCCCGTCGTCGCACTTCGTCGAGGGCTGGTTCGCCGGCCTCGGGCGCCGCGAGGCGCCGGTCTGCTCGTTCACGACGGGCTATCTCCAGGGCGCCGTCTTCGCGGCCACGGGCGAGCTCGTCGACGTCCGCGAGGTCGAGTGCATGGCCACCGGCGCCGAGCGCTGCCGCTTCGAGGTGACCCGCGGGCGCGAGCGGCCGATCGAGCCGCTCGAGCGCCGGCCCTTCGAGTTCGCGGCCGAGGCCGCCGAGGGGCACATCCACTCGGCCAGCGTCGACGAGCAGACGATCATCGACGCCGTCGTCGGCATGCCGATCCGCGGTAACCAGGACGGCCTGATCCCGGCGTTCAGCGTCTACCTCGCCAACACCCCGGCCGACTTCTACAACCTCCTGTCGATCTCGTTCATCGAGGCGATGAAGGAGAAGCGCCGCGAGAAGACCGCCCGCCGCCTGCTCATCGAGGACGCCGAGACCTGCGGCATGAACACCTTCCGCGGGATCATGAACTCGACCGAGTGGGAGGGCCTCATCGCGCCGATGATCAAGGAGCGCGGCGACAACCTCCACGCGCTCGTCGCCGTGTCGAACGCGCTCGGCTGGGGGAACTGGCACATCCGCCAGCACACCCCGGGCCTGAGCCTCGAGATCGAGTCGCTCAACGGCTACGAGGCGCTCGGCTTCCGCGAGCTGCGCGGTCCGGCGAAGCGCCCGCAGTGCTGCATGCTCACCGGCGTCGCGGCCGGGATGATGGAGCTCGTCTACGGCGAGGGGACGCTCGAGGAGCGCTTCGGCACCTTCGCCTCGATCGAGAGCGCCTGCATCTGTAGCGGCGGCAGCCGCTGCTCCTTCTCCGTCGAGAGGGTCGCCTAGTGGGCGGAGTTGCGCCGCCGACGAGGGAGCCGGTCCCCGCGTGTATACACCCGCGGACCTTCAAATACTTCTTCCCTCGGGACACTGTGAAAACGCTCTGGGAGCGCTTGGCGGCGCGCTACGGGAACCTCAAGATGAACGGCGCCTTTCGGATGATGGAGATCGAGGCGGAGCGCTTCTTCCTCCGCTCGGTGATCGGCGGCAACCCGATCACCGTCATCCGCAAGCGCGCGTGCACCGACGCGGACATCGACGAGCTGCACGCGCTCTTCGGCTATGAGGGGGCGCCTTGACCGACGATCTCTGGGCGATCCGCGGCCTCCCGATCGGCCTCCTCGCGCTCGACGACGAGCTCGTCGTCGACGACGCGTCGCCGTCGTTCCTGCGGATCTTCGAGATCGACGCCGAGGAGGTGGTCGGCGAGGCTTTCGACGAGCTGATCGCCCTCCGTGACCGCCGCGGCGGCCGCGAGTTCCACCGCCGCCTCGCCGCCGGCGAGGCCGTCGACATGCTCCTCGGGCTCACCCTCGGCGATCGCGATCACCTGACGCGGACGCGGCTCATCCGCGACGAGCGCGGCCGCTGCGTCGTGCTCGTCGAGCGCGTCGCCCAGCGCGGCGACCTCGTCTTCGACCTCTACAACTCCGAGCGCCGCTGGGAGCAGATCATCAAGAAGTCGGTCGAGGGCGTCGTCATCCTCGACGGCGACAACAACATCGTCGAGCACAACGATCGCTTCTTCGAGATCATGGGCTTTCGCTCGGTGCGCGGCGTGATGCTCTCGGAGGAGGCGCTGCGCGGCGCGCCGATCTTCGACCTCCTCGGCGGCGAGGAGAGCTTCCAGAACCTGATCGAGCACCTCGAGTCCGAGGCCACCCGGCACACCCGCTTCACCGGCACCGTCGTCCACCGCGATCGCTGGCTCGACGTGACGACCACCGCGGTCGTCGCCCCGCTCCACGGCTACCTCGCGACCTGCGTCGTCATCCGCGACGTCACCGAGCAGCGGCAGTCGGAGCTCCTCCTCCGGCAGAAGGAGTCGGCCGAGGCGGCCAACGTCGCCAAGAGC
>JAGQIT010001111.1 GCA_020431135.1 Myxococcales bacterium
CGGTCAAAGTTGAAGGGGGATACGGCCGTTTCAATCTCACGTACCTTTTTGGCGGGCAGCGGAATCAGGTTCGGGTAGCTGTACATGAAGGACACGGAGCGGCGGTCCATGACCACCTGGGGGACGTCGCCCGAGAACAGGGCGCCGCCCGGCGTCGGCCCGCTCGCCCAGTGGAGCGCCGTGCTCCCCGGGAAGTGGCCGCCGGCGCGGATCAGCGTGACGTCCGCAGAGAGCCGCAGGGCGTCGCCAGACCAGAGCTCGATCGTGCGATGCGGCCGCTGGACCCACGCGCGATCCGCCTCGTGCAGGAGGATCGGCGCGCCGCCGAGGGCCTCGCTCCACGCGACCATCGACGCGTAGAAGTGCGGGTGCGAGACGATGATCCGCGCCGCGCCGCCGCGCGCCTCGATCGCCGCCACGGCCTCGTCCGTCACCAGCGGCAGCGCCTCCCAGAGGAGGTTGCCGGCGTCGGTCTCGAGCAAGAAGGCGCGCTGATCGATGGCGAAGGCCGGCGCCATGCCGAAGGCGAGCATCCCCGCCTCCTCCTCGATCCGCAGGCGATGCGCCCGCGCCAGCGCCCCGTGGGTGGTCCAGCGCTGGCCGGCCCAGCCGACGTACTGGCGCTCGTCGGCGCAGATCGGGCAGCGCTCCGGCGGCGCCGCGCTCGCGGCGAACTGCGTGCCGCAGGTCTCGCAGATGAAGTTCGTTCTCGGATCGCTCGCAGGCGTGGTCATCGTCTTCCTCCTGGGACCGCGTCTCCGCAGGTCCCGCGACGACTCTGCGAGCGCCTCGACGCGCGCACCAATCCTCGCGCCAAGCGCAGGTATCCGCACCGCGAATACCGCGCCCTGGACCCCTCCACGGGCATCTTCGAGGCTCTTCGCGTCTCCGTCGCCTGCTCGCTACCGCAGCGACAGCGAGCGCGCTGCTAGGTCGCCTCGGCCGGGCGCCGGCCGACGACGGTGATCTTCGTGATCCGCTCGATGAACGAGGTCCGCGACGACCCGCGTCCGAGCTCGAGATCCGAGACCTGGATCTTGTCGACGGTGTACAGCGTCTCGCGCTCGCCCGCCGGCATGTCGGCCTTTCGCCCGGCGCACGGCACCAGGTACTCGGCGAAGGAGTGCAGCGCCATCGGCACGCCGGAGGCGTCGCGGCCGAGGTAGAGCATGATGTGGTTCGGGAAGTGGAGGAGCACGAGGCCGCGGCGGTGGGCCTGGTCGATCGCCTCCATGCGCTCGCGCTCCGGCAGGTTCGGCGGCACCTCGATCACCTCGCCGGCGATCGCCTGGTCGCTGCTGTGGCGCGGCAGCTCGACGCCGAAGCCGGCGAAGAGATCGAGGAGGAAGCGCGAGCAGTCGCGGCCCTCCTGGTAGCCGCCCCAGCCGTAGCTGCGCCCGAGGTAGCGGAAGGCGTCGGTGAGGAATTGCCGGCGGGTCAGCGGTCGGTTGGTCGGCGCGAGGGCCTCGGGATCCGCCGGCGACACCCGGACGACGCCGCGCTCGGTCGCCGCCAGTAGCTCGCCGCGCCCGCCCGAGACCACCGGCGCCCGGCTGGCGAAGGGCAGGCGGACGACCTCGCCGGCCGCCGTCCGCAGGTCGGTGTCGCGGGTCGCCGACCGCCACGGCCCGCGGACGAAGGGCTCGCGCTCGCGCGGGGCGAGGACCGGCGAGAGGGCGGCGTCGGCGGGGATCCAGCCGAGCACGTAGCCGCTGCGCGCGAGCAGCAGATCGTCCGACCAGCGCATCAGCACCTGGACCGGCTCCTGCTCGCGGATCACCGAGCACAGGTTGCGATCGAAGGCGAGGTCGAGGCT
>JAGQIT010001112.1:0-4550 GCA_020431135.1 Myxococcales bacterium
CACGTCCGCGGCGCCTTCACGGGGGCGGTCGGGGCCCGCGACGGCGCCCTCAAGAGCGCCGACGGCGGGATCCTCTTCCTCGACGAGATCGGCGAGCTCGGCCTCGACGAGCAGGCGATGCTCCTGCGCGCCCTCGAGGACCGCCGCTTCCTCCCGGTCGGCAGCGATCGCGAGGTGTCGAGCGACTTCCAGCTGATCGCCGGGACCAACCGCGACCTGCGGGCGCGCGTCCGCGAGGGGGCGTTCCGCGAGGATCTCCTCGCCCGCATCGACGTCTGGACCTTCGCCCTCCCCGGCCTGCGCGAGCGCAGCGACGACATCGAGCCGAACCTCGACTACGAGCTCGATCGCTGGACCCAACGCAGCGGCCGCCGCGTGACCCTCAACCGCGAGGCGAGGCGCCGCTTCCTCGACTTCGCGGTCGACGAGCGCTCGCTGTGGACCGGCAACTTCCGCGACTTCGCGGCGGCGATCGAGCGGATGGCGACCCTCGCCGCCGACGGCCGGATCGGCGTCGCGGGGGTCGAGGAGGAGATCGCCCGCCTGCGCGGCGCCTGGGCGGCGGTGGCCGGCCCCGCCGGGGCTCCGACCGCGTCTCCAAAAGGTGTCTCTTCGGCCATATCATCCTCCCCCGACGCGTCCTCGGACCTCGAGCTCCTCGGGCGCTTCTACGCCGAGGAGGAGCTCGACGAGCTCGACCGCTTCGACCGCAGCCAGCTCGCGGACGTGATCCGGGTGTGCCTCGGCGCCCGCAGCCTCTCGGAGGCCGGTCGCCGCCTCTTCGCCGCCTCGCGCAGGCGCAAGCGCTCGAGCAACGACGCCGATCGCCTGCGCAAGTACCTCGCGCGCTTCGATCTGAGCTGGCAGCGCCTGCACCCGGAGTAGCCGAGCACCCCAGACGCGCGAGCGACGGCTGACGAGGGCTCAGCGCCGGCGACCGAGCCAGATCGCGTGCGTCCGGCCGCGATCGCGGCCGCGGTTGGCGACCTTGTGGACGGACGCCTCGAAGCCGGCGGACTTGAGCGTGCGATCAAACGAGCCCTCGGCGGAGTAGGACCAGACCCCGAAGACGCCGCCCGGACGCAGGACGCGGTGGGCCTCGCGCAGGCCGGCGCGGCCGTAGAGCCAGGCGTTCTCCTCGTGGGCGAGGGGCTCGGGGCCGTTGTCGACGTCGAGGAGGATCGCGTCGAACTCCCCCGCCTTCGCCGCCTTGATCCGCGCCGCGACCTCGCCGACGAAGACCTCCACGCGGGGATCCTCGAGGGGGCGACCCGCGAGGTCGGCGAGCGGCCCGCGGTTCCACTCGACGACCGCGGGGACGAGCTCCGCGACCTCGATGTGGGCGTCGCTCGGCAGCGCGTCGCAGGCGGCCGCGAGGGTGTAGCCCATACCGAGGCCGCCGATGAGCACGCGGGCGCCGGCGCGCTCGCGGAGGGCGTCGATGCCGATCGTCGACAGCGCGCGCGCCGTGGTGTCGTCGCGGCTCGACATCAGGTCCCAGCCGCCGACGACGATCAGGTACTCGTGGCCGCGGCGGCGGAGGACGAGGCGCTCGCCGTCCGGCGCGTCTGCTTCGGCGAGGGTCTCCCAGGGCCGCATGGTCGGCGAGACATAGCGCCTCGCGGGCGCGCGAACAAGGGCGCCGTCGTCACGGGGCGAGACCCTCGCGCATACGTCCGAGGACGCCTAGCTCCCTCCCCTGCCCCTCTGGGTCGGAGCTCGGGATGTACTCGTCGGCGCGCAGGCGGAAGACGCCGCGGCTGATCTCCCAGCGGTGGGCCTCCTCCTGGTCGGTCGGCGCGAAGTAGAGGAACTCGCCCTCCTGCGGCCGCTGATGGACCGTCACGCGCCACGGCGGCGCGCCCATCTCCTCGTCCTCCCAGCCCGCCGCCGCGCCGTCCGGGATCAGGGCGAGGCCGCCGAGGCCGGCGCTGTGGTCGAGGATCTCCAGGCGCCCGTGCGGCGTGGCGACGATGGGCAGCGCCGTGCGAGCGACCGGGTACTCGCGCCACGCGAACGATCCGACTTCTGCGACCGCGGGCGCCGGCGTGAAGCTGTAGCGACAGCCCGCGAGGGTGAGCGCGCCTATGAGGGTCTTCCCTGGCGGCTTCTGCCCGCGCTCGAAGTCGGCGAAGCGCACCGCCCAAACGCCCTGGACCCGCTTGAAGAGCGCCGGATCGCGGATCGCGCTGGCGCAGTCGTCGGTCTCGGCCGAGCGCCGATGCCCCGAACAGGCGCCGACGAGGGCGCAGCCGAGGGCGAGGGCGAGGGCGAGGGCGAGGCCTGCGGGCCCGAAGCGGGGCGCAGAGCTCCAGCAGCGCGTCACCGCGGGATCGTAGCAGTCGACCCGCGGCGTCGCCACGCGCAGGCAGGCGAAGACCCGACTCGGGCCGCGGATCTCTTACACTGCGGCCGTGCACCGCCTCGCCCTCTGCGTCGTCGTTCTCACCGCGAGCTCCTGCGTCCTCGCCAGCCCGGACTTCGATGAGGGCAGCGCGGCGACGGCCACCCTAAGCGACAGCGACGCCACCGGCTCCGACGCCTCGACGAGCGCGACCTCGAGCGCGACCGCGGCGAGCGGCGCGACCTCCAGCGACGCAGGATCGAGCGGCGAGACCTCGACCACCGGCGACGCGACGACCTCGACCTCCGAGTCGACCACCACCGGCTCGACCGCGTCGACGACGACGACCGACCCGACGACGACCGACAGCGACAGTGACAGCGGCGCCGTCGGCTGCGGCGACGGCGACCTCGTCGACGACGAGGAGTGCGACGACGGCAACCTCGTCGGCGGCGACGGCTGCTCGGCGCTGTGCCACATCGAGCCGACCGGGATCTCCCTGAGCGGCCTCGGCTTCTCGATGAAGGGCGGAATGGACGCGGGCAACGGCCAGAACGTCGGCGGCTGGTGCCCAGACGAGGACGTCATGGGCTGGTTCGCCGGTGATCGCGACGCCCAGAGCGACAACTGGCTGTGCCGGCCCTCCTTCGGCTGCCGCACGCTCACCCTCGGCGCCGATCTCAGCGTCTCGAGCGTCGCGTCCGCGAGCTTCGGCCCCTTCGACGGCGGCTGCTTCAAGCCCGAGAACCACTGGGAGCGCGCCTGCGGCCCCGACGAGGTCCTCGTCGGCTTCCGCGGGCGCGCTGGCACGCTCATCGACCAGCTCGTCGTCCGCTGCGCCGAGGTCGTGATCACTGAGGACGCGAACGGCTTCTCGATCACCCGCGGCGAGGTCAAGGAGCTGCCGGCGATCGGCGGCGACGGGGGCAACGCCTTCGGCCCGATCGACTGTCCGATCGAGTCGATCGCCGTCTCCATCGACCTCAACATCGGCAGCTGGATCAACTCGGTCCAGATGACCTGCAAGAACCTCGCGCTCGAGTACTAGCGGCGCCCGGGTAATGGCGCGGAGTCGTCGAGCGACAGCTCGAGGCGTGGGGAGTGCTCTTCGATCGCCGTCGCGCGGGTGCATCTCGACCGCGTAGAGGTCGTCGGTCGCCACGTCCCGCCGGACGCCCTCCTACGCCCCGTCGTCCGCCGCGAGCTGCTGACGAATCCACCGCGCCAGGAGCCACCACAGGGCGACGAGCCCGAGGCCAGGGACGGCCGTCGCGGCCGCTGCGTAGGCGAAGGCGAGCGGCCCCTGGATCGTGACGAGATCGACCGCGAGCCAGAGCACGCCGGGGGCGAGCGCCAACGGGACGAGCGCGCGCAGCAGGCGGATCGGCGGCCGCAGGTCGCGGGAGATCCTCCGCAGGGCGTCGCGCTGCTCCGACCAGCGCGGGAGCCCGGCCGCCGTCAGCTTGATCAGGACGTCGCCGTCGGCGAAGACGTGGGTCTCGAGGAGGCGCTCGCGGGCGTCGCCGTAGACGACCAGGCGGAGGCTGCCCTCACGCCGGAGCTCGCGCAGCAGGGCGACGTAGCGCTGCGGCCCGCCGCCGACGAGCGAGCGCAGGGCGTCGGCCGCCGCTCCGGGCCACGCGAAGAGCCAGCGGACGAGCGCGCGCATCAGCGCCTCTTGCCCATCACCGAGGCGATCATCTGGGCGATCGCCTGGATGAGCGCGCTCCAGCTCGCCATAGCGATCGTCAGGCCCTCGCCGTGGATCCTGTGGATCACCTTGTGGTCGTCATCGGCGAAGTCACGCGAGACCCGCGAGACGACGTCGCCGTCGAGGGTGATCACCGACTGCAGGGCGATCAGCTCGGTGCTCAGCTCCCAGGTCTTGCGCAGGAGGATCCGATCGTCGGCCGCCAGGGGCAGCGGCGGCGGCTTGGTGCGGCTGTCGCTGCTGCCGTTGATCTGGTTGCGCGTCAGCTCGTTGTCGAGAACAGCGGGCTCGATCGCGATCCCCTCGTCGCGGACGCGCTCGCGCAGGCGATCGAAGAGCGCGACGAGCTGCCCCGACTTCACCTTCACGCGGGTGAGGATCGCCCGATCGCCGCGGATCCGGTCGCCGCGAGCGAGGGCCGCCCGGGCCCCCTTGTGGAGCGCGCGGAAGGCCTCGCGCCCGCCGCAGACCGGCTCCAGCGCGACCATCGCCGGC
>JAGQIT010001112.1:4603-5009 GCA_020431135.1 Myxococcales bacterium
AAGAGCGCGTGCCGCGGGTCGGTCATCTGCTCGCCGGTCATGCCGTCGCAGATGATCGTGTTGACCTCTAGGGTCGTGATGTCCTCGACGATCCGCCCGAGCCGGCGGCTGAGGCTCGCGCCGTCCTTGGCGACCGCCACGGCTAGCCGCCCGCCCCCGGCTTCGCCGGCGCGCCGGCCTCGTCGGCGGCGACCAGCTTGTAGAGGCGGTAGAGCTCGCCGAGGGCCGCGATGTTCTGCTTGACGATCTCCATTCCGCGGGCGACCTGCGCGGCGTGGAAGTCGCGCAGCTCCGTGTAGGGTCCGGTGACGAACGCCTCGTCGAGGCGGGTCGAGGCGTCGCCGTCGAGGAGCCGCAGGCGGGTCGCTATGACCTTGGCGTCGCCGTCGAAGCGCGCGCGCCCGCC
>JAGQIT010001113.1 GCA_020431135.1 Myxococcales bacterium
ACGACTTCCTCCGCGAGCTCGTCCAAAACGCCCTCGACGCCGGCAGCGACCGCGTCGAGGTCCGCCTCGAGGCGGCGCCGACCGAGGGCGCCGACGACACCCTGGTCTACATGCTGACGATCGCCGACACCGGCGCGGGCATGGACGAGGGGATCATCGACGGCGAGCTCACCCGGCTCTTCGCGTCGACCAAGGGCGACGACCGGACGATGGCCGGCGGCTTCGGCATCGGCTTCGTCTCGGTCTTCGCCTGGCGCCCGGAGGCCGTGCTCCTGCAGACCGGGCGCGCCGGCGAGAGCTGGGAGCTGCTGTTCTACGGTACAGGCGGTGCAGGAGGGGCCGGCGACGGCGGCGGCGCCCGGCGGACCTTCGCCAAGCGCCGCCTCGACGTCCCGGTCGAGGGGACGACGATCACCCTCGTGCGCCGCGGCCCGGCGAGCGAGGGCCCGGGGATCGCCGAGGCGGTCCGCGACAGCCTCTGGCGCTGGTGCCGCTACTGCCGCCTCGAGATCACGTTTGAGGACCTCACGGGCGACGGGCCGCTGGAGCTGATCCAGGACTCGCCGAGCGAGCTCGGCGGCGAGCTCAGCCACCAGGAGGTCGCCGGCGACCACACGATCCGCGTCGCCTTCACCGCGTCGCCGCGGGCCGTGCTCCTGCGCCGCGGGCTGATCCTCGCCGAGGGCGGCGTCGCCGAGCTGATGCCGGGGCTCGCGGAGAAGCTCGGCGAGGGCCGCGAGCACCTCCAGCTCTGGGTCGACTCGCCGTCGCTGCGGACCACCCTCGCCCGCGACAAGGTGGTCCAGGACGCGGGGCACGGCGAGATGGAGGCGAAGGTCGCGGCGGTGATCGACGGGCTGCGCGAGCGCCTCCTCGCCGTCTTGGTGGCGAGCGCGGCCGTCGGCGCGGCGTCGCCCGTCACCGCGGCTAGCGACCCCAACACCGACCCCGCCCCGGACGCGAAGCCGCGCTGGGACGCGTCGGCACACCGGCGCTACGCCTTCCTCCACGGCCACCTCGCCCCCGAGCGCGCCTCGGTCGGCCCGCGCCTCGCCGACCTCCCGGTGCTCCGCGAGCGCACCCGCGAGCGGCCGATGACCCCGGCGGAGCTCGGCCGCGCCCTCGCCGGGCGGCCGCTCCTCTACTGCGGCGTCGACCTCGACGAGCACGGGGCCAGCAACCTCGCGCTCGCCCGCTCGATCGGCTACCCGGTGATCGCCGCCGAGGACGACGACCGCCCGTGGCTCGCCCGCTTCGCCGCGGACCTCGGCGTCGGCCTCGTGCCGCTGCGCATCGGCCTCGATCGCGTGACGCTGGCGGCGTTCGAGCCGGCCTGCGACGCCCTCCTCGACGCGACGATGGCGACCCTGCGCGCGCAGGGCGGGCGCCTGAGCGGGGTGCAGCTGGCGATCGGCGACTTCCCGGCGGACCGCCCGCTGCCGGCGCTCGTCGCCAGCGGCCTCGCCAGCACAGACGACGACTACATCGTCCTCCACAGCGCCGACGCCCTCGCCGGCGGCCCGCCGCCGACGCTGCTGTGGTTCGACAAGGACGAGCCGCTGCTGCGCGTCGCGATCAAGGCGATGGCGAAGCTGCCGACGACCGCGGTCCTCGGCCTCGCGGCGCCGCTCGCCGCCCTCATCGACGGCGACAAGGTCGACCCGGAGGCGCTCGCCGAGGCCGCGCGCCGCGAGGCGGCGAAGCTCGCGGGGAAGGTGCCTTCATGAGCGCGCCTCGCAGGGACATGTCTCTTTGGGCATGCGGGCGGAGGGCGCGGCGCTCGCGGGTCGAGCCGAGCGCGCCCTTGACGGGCGCGGCCCGCCGAGCGCGCGGCGAGGTTGTCGTTGGGGCGGCGAGAGAG
>JAGQIT010001114.1 GCA_020431135.1 Myxococcales bacterium
GAAGACCGCCTCTGCGAGGAAGACTGCGTCCAAGAAGGTCGCCACCGCCAAGCCAAGGGCCGCCGCGAAGCAGAAGGTCGCCATCGCCAAGCCAAAGGCCACGGCCAAGAAGAGAGCGGCCGCCCAGAGCAAGGCCGCTTCAAAGAAGAAGCCAGCATCCAAGCGCGTCGCGGCCCGCGGGCGCGCGGCCTAGCGCCGTCAGTCCCCGTCGACGGGCGGCGGCGGCGGGTCGACGCCGACCATCACCTGCCACCAGCTCATGCCCGCCGTTCGCGACGCGTAGTCGTCGAAGCCGAGGAGCGCGCCGCGGCAGCGCTCGAAGATCCGCCAGCGCTCGGACCAGCGCGGCCGCAGATCCGGGTACGCGTCGACGAAGAGCTCCCACGGCATCGCCCGCTCGCAGCCGTCGCGGGCGAGCTCGACGAGATCGCGCTCGTCGCCGTTGAGGAGCTCGAGGAGCTCCGTCCGCGGGCGCTCGATCCACGCGTGGACGATCCGCTCGAGCGCCCGGCGCTTGGCGTCGAGGCCGGCGATGTGGAGGGCCGCGCGGTGGACCTCCGGGAGGTCTGTGAAGCGCTCCGCGAGCTCGTCCGGCGGCAGCTTGTGCAGGCGCTTGCGGACGCTCCGGCGGACGCCGGCGAGGTGGCGCTCGGCGACGGCGTCGCGGGCCGCGAGCGCGACCCGGAGGCCGCGATCGAGGTTGTCGAGGGCCGACTTGCGGGTCGTGCACGACTCCCACTCGCGAGCGAGGGCCGCCCTCGCCTCGCGCTCGGCGAGGTAGCGCTCGCGCAGCTCGGCGAAGGTCGCGGCGCCGACCTGCGGCCCGAGGCTCGCCAGCAGCTCGTCGGCGTGTCGGCGGTGGCGGTAGTAGCGGAACTGCCACCAGCGCAGGGGGTAGCCCGCGCTCCCGTAGCCGAGATCGAAGAGCTCGCGCCAGGCGTGCTCGCGCTCGAAGAGATCGATGACCTCGGCGTGCGGGGCCATCTCCGCCTTGATCTCGCGCAGGCGCTCCGCCAGCGCCGCGCTGTCCCCCCGCCGCGCGCGCTCGGCCTCGAGATCGGCGACGCCGCGCTCGAGCTCCCGGCGGTCGGCCTCGATCGCGGCGTGGACCGAGGCCGCGGCCAGCGACGGCGCCTCGAGGCGCGCGCTCAGACGATCGAGGCGGGCGCCGTCGAGGTCGGGGACGAGCGCGTCGGTGAGCGCCTCCCAGGCCTGGCCGAGCTCGCGGCGGAGGCGGCGGACGTCGTCGTGGTGGCGGTCGATCCCCTCCTGCAGGCGATCGAGCTCGTCGCGGACCATCGCCGCCCGCTTGGCCGCGGCGTCGCGCAGCTCGGCCGGGCCGACGTCAACCACCCTCGCCCCCCGCACGTCGGCGCGAGACCTCGTCGAGGAAGGCCTCGGCCGCCCACTCGAGATCCGCCGCGACCTCGATCCGGGTCTCGTCGATGACGAAGAGGAAGAGCTCGCCCCGCTCCATCCGCTCGTCGAGCTCGGCCATCTCCTCCGTCGTGAGGTCGGCGTGGTCACCTGCCTCAAGGGTCATGTACTCGAAGCCGACGCGGGCCTCGGCGTCCCAGCCGTCCGCGGTGAGCTCGACGCCGCCGACCGCGAGGAGCACGTCGCGGGCGATCTGGTAGCCCCTGGACTCGAACACGCGGGTGAGGATCGCGCAGCCCTCGGCCTCCGAGATCATGCCCCAAGGCTACGCGGGCGGCCGCCGGCGCCGCAAGGAGAGAGCGGCGCCCTGACGCGACCGAGCGAGCCGACGACAGCGGCGCGGGGGCACGCGTCGACGACCCGGACAACCTCCTAGTGGCGCCGACGCAGGCGCGCGGCCGTGCTCATGATCGCGTCGACGCGCGCGCGCTCGACCGAGCCCTGCCAGCGCCCGCCCTCCTTGAACGCCGAGCCGATGATGAAGCCGTCGGCGAGCTCGAAGTAGCGGCCGAGGTTCTTGCTGCTGACGCCCGAGCCGAGGATCACCGGGACGCCGGCCTCCTTCGCCGCCCGGACGTCGTCGATCCGCGGCGGATCTCCGGTGACCGAGCCGGTGATGATCACCGCGTCCGCGCGCATGAAGCCCGCCGCCTCGGCGACGCCGCCGATGTCGAGATCCGCGGTGAGCGCGTGCGACGAGTGCTTCTTCTTGATGTCCGCCCAGATCTGCACCGCGTCGCCGCCGATCTGTCGGCGGTAGCGCAGGAGGTCGCCCGCGCAGCCGTCGATGATCCCCTCGTCGGCGACGTGGGCGAAGCAGAAGCCCTCGGCGCGGACGAAGTCGGCCCCCGTGATCGTCGCCACCGCGAGGGCCTCGCGGTTGGCCGCGGCGAGGATCTGAACGCCGACGGGGCCGCCGGTCGTCGCCTTCACGGCGGCGGTCAGCTGGGTCATGGCGGCGACGATCTCCGGCCCGACGCGCCCCTTGAGGTACGGCGTGTCGTGCATGTTCTCGACGATCACGCCGTCGACGCCGGCGTCGGCGTAGACCTTCGCCTCGGCGACCGCGGCGGCGATCAGCGCGGACATGGGGGCGGCGCTCGCCGGGGTCCCCGGGAGCGCGCCGACGTGGATCATCCCGAGGACCGGGCGGGGCTGGCGGAAGATCGTCGCGAGCACGAGCGAGGTCTACCACGGCCCCGAACGGGCGAAAATGCCCGCGTTCGCCGGCCGCTCGCCCCGGGCCGCCCTCCCCCGCCGGCGCGCCGAGCCGCACGACAGACGCCGCGGAACGTTGTCCATGCAAGCTCGGCGCGCCGCGATGAACATGTCTCTTCGAACATTGTGGGCGCCGCAGGTCGGCCGCCGGCTCAGCGCCCGCGCGAGGACACCTGCGCGGTGAAAGCTGGCCGAGCCGCGCGGCCCCTGGGCTACTCTCGTCGTCCGCCCGACCGGCCGCAGGAGACCGCCCGTGGAAGCTACGTTCCTCTCGAAAGTCGTCCTCCCCGCATCGCTCGCCCTCATCATGCTGGGGATGGGCCTGTCCCTCACCCTCGACGACTTCCGTCGGGTGGTGAAGTTCCCCAAGGCGATCGCGGTGGGCGTATTCCTCCAGATGATCGTCCTGCCGCTGATCGGCCTCGCGGTCGTCACCCTGATGGGGATGAACGACGCGCTCGCCGTCGGCCTCATGGTCCTCGCCCTCTCCCCGGGCGGCGTGACCTCGAACATGATCTCCTTCCTCGCCCGCGGTGACGTCGCCCTCTCCGTCAGCCTGACCGCGGTCGTCAGCCTCGTCACCCCCTTCACGATCCCGCTCATCCTCGCGCCGGTGATGGACAGCCTGATGGGCGCCTCGCAGGCGATCGAGCTGCCGATCGTCGACACGATCGTCGCCCTCATGGCGCTCACGGTCGTCCCGGTGAGCATCGGCATGGTGATCCGCAGGTTCGCGCCGAAGGCCGCGGTGCGCAGCGAGAAGGCCGTCAAGGTCCTGTCGCTGCTGATCCTCTTCGTGATCATCGCCGGGATCATGAAGCAGAACTGGGAGAAGCTCCCCGACTTCTTCGCGCAGACGGGCGTCGCCACCCTCACCCTCAACGTCATCGCCATGGCCGTCGGCTTCTTCGGCGCGCGGGCGATGAGGCTCGCGCGCGAGCAGTGCGTGACGATCGGCGTCGAGGTCGGGATCCAGAACGGGACCACGGCGCTCGTGATCACCGGGACGCTCCTCGCCAACCCGGTGATGAGCATCGCCCCGGCGATCTACAGCCTGATCATGTT
>JAGQIT010001115.1 GCA_020431135.1 Myxococcales bacterium
TCCTCTTCATCTACGGGATCTTCCCCTCCCTGTAGGCGGTCGGCGTGAGTCAGCGCCCGTGTGAGCCATAGGACTTGCGCAAGCATTTCCGCGGCCACTACCCTGCCCGGAAATTGCTGCCGTACTTCGCCGCGAAGCCCGCGAGTACGGTCGCCTGAAGAGGGCCCGCTCCGACCCGATCGGGCCCGCACCCCCGACCCGAAGCAACAAGCCATGAAGCGCAACGAGCCGATCTCTCACATCATGTCCAAGGACGTCCTCACCGTCCACGTCGCCCAGAAGCTGAGCGAGGTCCGGGCCCTCCTCCTCGAGCACGGCATCCACCACATCCCCGTGGTCAGCGGCACGCGCCTCGTGGGGATGATCTCGGCCACCGACATGATGCGCCTCTCCCTCACCGCCTACGGCGGCGACGAGCGCTCGCTCGACACGGTCCTCGATCACCAGTTCTCGATCGAGGAGGTCATGATCAAGGAGCTCGTGACCCTCGACAAGAAGGGCACGGTCCGCGAGGCCGCGGCCAAGCTCCGCGGCGGCCACTTCCACGGCCTCCCGGTGGTCGACGAGGAGGGCAACCTCGAGGGTCTGGTGACCACCACCGACCTGATCAACTACCTCCTCGACCAGTACTAGAGGACAGAGACCAGGGCAGAGGCCCGCCGGTCGACGTCAGACCCGCGCTCGCCTGCGAGCGCGGGTCCTGTCGTTCTCAGGCGACGCCGCGGGGGTGTAGGATCAGCGCGTGTCGGCGCTGGAAAGGGCGATTCCAACGGCCGTCGGCGTCGCGGTGATCGTCACCTTCGCGGTCACGACCCCGCGGCAGGCGAGCGCTTGCTCGTGCGGGAGGCGAAACACGCCGCAGCTCTACGTCGGCGACGAGGGGGCGCTCCCGCGTGACGCGCGTGGGATCCCCTGGACCAACCTCGCGCGAGCCGACATCGTCAGGGTCGAGCGGCGACGCGGCGCCGCAGTCATCGAAGTCCCCTACACGATCGACAGGCCGGGTCACTTCGTGCTCATCGTCCCCGAGGGCGGCCTGCTCGAGGACGCCGACTACACCGTCGTTCGCAGGGATCCGTCGGAGACGTCGACGGTGACGATCCACGGCGACATGATCGACCTCGAGGCGGTGAGGCTGAGCCTCGGCCCCCGCAGGCGCGACTCCGTGGAGCTGGTCCCGCGCGCGCCCGCAGGTCAGTGCAGCGATCGCGCCGAGGCCGATGTGCTCGACGCCGAGGCCCGCCTGCCGCCGGCGCTCGAGCGCTATCGTGAGTACCTCGTGTACGAATTCATCGTCGACGGGGCGCTCTACGATCCGCCGACGTCGAGCCTCTGCAGGCAGGGGTGGCGGACGCCGGGACGCTCTCACCGCGCGCGCGCCGGGGGAGAGAAGCTCTTCTCGACCTGCGCGGAGGGGATCGGGCTCGCGGCAGGGGCCCACACCGTGGCGCTGGCGATCTCGACGCCCGACGGGCGCCGCCATGTGACGGCGCCGCAGACCTTTGAGCTCGATTGTGAGACGTCGCCGCCGGCCGAGGAGGTGATCGCGGCGGCGCCCATCGACACGCCACCCGTCGACACTCCGCCCGCTGAATCTCCACAGCCCGCGCCGGCGGCGGACGAGGCGTCGCCGAGCGCCGGGCCGCCGCCGGTCTCAGCCGCCGGCTGCCGGCTCGGCGAACGGGCGCCTCCGTGGGTTCTCTTCGTCCTCTTCGTCGCTCGCCGGCGCAACCCGTCGAGCGGCCGTAGCTCGGGCTAGCGTCCGCGCCGCCCGTCGAGGTGGTGTTCGACGAGCGGGCGCGCCGCGAGTCTTGGGGGGAGTAGCGAGGCTCGACGACGACCGCGCGAGGCAGGCGTCGCAGACTCGGACACCCCCCTAGTCGAAGAGGCCCTCGAGGGGATCCTTGGTGTCGAGGACCTCGATCGCCGGCTTCTTCGGCTTCGCCGCGCCATCCGTCGGTGACCTGTCCTTTTCGACACGTCGGCTCGCGCGACCGCCCTGCTTGGCCCTGTTCGTCTTCAGCTTGCTGTCGAGCGCGCTCTTCTCGGCGAGGAGGCGCTGGCGCTCGGCCTGGTCCTGGACCTCGGAGAGCTCGGCGTCGAGCTCCGCCCGCTCGCGCTCGAGGCGGCCCTGCTCGGACTTGAGGGCGTCGAGCTGGGCGTAGGCCTCGGCGAGGCGCTGGCTCTGCTCGGCGTCGACCAACTCCGCCTGCTTCTGCGCGGCCTGGACCCTCTGCTCGTGCTCCGCCATCGACGACCAGGCGAAGAAGCCGCCGATCATCAAGGAGACCCCGAGGGCGATCGGCGTGGCGATGAGCCACAGCGGCCGGGCCGCGCGCTCGGTGATCTTGATCTGGGCGTCGAGGCGCA
>JAGQIT010001116.1:0-1876 GCA_020431135.1 Myxococcales bacterium
GAGTAGTCGAGGTAGAGCATCGACGCGACGGCGTCGACGCGCAGGCCGTCGATGTGGAAGCGGTCGAGCCAGAAGAGCGCCGACGACAGCAGGAAGGCGCGGACCTCGTGGCGGCCGTAGTTGAAGATCAGCGTGTTCCAATCCGGGTGGAAGCCGCGGCGCGGATCCTCGTGCTCGTAGAGGTGGGTGCCGTCGAAGCGCGCGAGGCCGTGGGCGTCGCTCGGGAAGTGGGCGGGCACCCAGTCGATGATCACGCCGATCCCGTGGCGGTGGAGGGTGTCGACGAGGAACATCAGATCCTCGGGCGTCCCGTAGCGCGCGGACGCGGCGAAGTAGCCGGTGATCTGGTAGCCCCACGACCCGTAGAAGGGGTGCTCGGCGAGGGGCATGAGCTCGACGTGGGTGAAGCCGAGCTCGAGGACGTACTCGGCGAGGCGCGGGGCGAGCTCGCGGTAGGTCAGCCAGCGGTTGCCCTCCTCGGGGATCCGCATCCACGAGCCGAGGTGGACCTCGTAGATCGACATCGGCCGATCGAGCGCCTGGCGGCGCGCCCGGCCGTCCATCCACGCGTCGTCGGCCCAGCGGAAGTCGGGCTCGCTGGTGACGATCGACGCGGTCTGCGGCGGGCACTCCTGGCGCAGCGCGAAGGGATCGGCCTTGTCGAGGTGCTCGCCCTGAGCGCTGATGATCCGGTACTTGTAAAGGTCGCCGTCGCGGGCGGCGGCGATGAAGCCCTCCCAGATCCCCGAGCCGCCGCGCGGGCGCAGCGGGTTGCGCTCCGGGTTCCAGCCGTTGAAGTCACCCATCACCGCGACGCTGCGGGCGTTGGGGGCCCAGACCGCGAAGTTCGCCCCGGGGCGCTCCGGGTCGCCGCTGGCGTGGCCGCCGAGGTGCTCGTAGAGGCGGAGGTGGGTGCCCTCGTTGAAGAGGAAGAGGTCGGCGTCGCTGATCCGCGAGGGGACGGCGGGGGTCGCCGCGGGGCCTGCCCCTTCGTTCATGTTCGGCGCCGCGGCCGAGGGCTCGCCCGCCTGCCCTGCGCTGGCCGGTGCGGCGGGCGCAGAGACCTGCGCTTGGGCGATCGTCTCGGCGTCCGTCGACGCCGCGTTCGCGGTCATCTCGGCGCCGGCCGAAGCCTCGGACGACGCCGCGGACGCGGGCGCGGGAGCCTTCGTCACCGCGTCGGACTCGACGCCCTCGCTCGCGGACGCCGACGCGCCCGCGCCGTTCGCCACGCTGGCGCCCTTGTGACCGCGCTTCTGTTTGCGCTTGCCTTTTCGTCGGGTCATCGTCGGATCTCCTGCCTGGCGTCGCCGCGGCCCTCGTCGACAAGATCGAGGATCGCCAACGAGCGACCGATCGCCTCGTAGCGCCGCTGCTCGAGCGGCAGGCGGTGCTCGGGGAACTCAGGCGCGCGGCTGTCGAGGAGCAGGCGCCAGCGGCTCCCAGCGGCGGGCTCCGGGAGCTGGAAGCCGACCGGGCGCGCCCCCGCGTTGATCAGGATCAGCAAGCCGCCGATCGCCCGGCCGTCGGCGCCGGCGATCCGCATGGCGAGGGCGCGGCGCTCGGGGTCGTCCCAGGCCGCCGGCGTCATCGGCCCGCCGTCGTCGCGCAGCCACTGGATGTCCTCGAGCTCGCCGTCGCCGCACGCCCGCCCGCTGAAGAAGCGCCGCCGTCGCAGCTGCGGGTAGCGCTTGCGCAGCTCGAGGAGCGCGCGGACCCAGCCGAGCGTCGCCAGGCCCTCCGGATCGACGCCCCAGTCGATCCACGAGAGCGGGTTGTCCTGGCAGTAGGCGTTGTTGTTGCCGCCCTGGCTGCGGCCGAGCTCGTCGCCGGCGGCGATCATCGGCACGCCCTGCGAGACGAGCAGCGTCGCCAG
>JAGQIT010001116.1:1968-8423 GCA_020431135.1 Myxococcales bacterium
GAGCCGTCGTGGTTGTTCTCGCCGTTGGCGAGGTTGTGCTTGTGGGCGTAGCTGACGAGGTCGCGCAGCGTGAAGCCGTCGTGGCAGGTGACGAAGTTGACGCTCGCCTGCGGCGGCCGGCCGCTGCCGGCGAAGAGATCCGAGGAGCCGCTGAGGCGGAAGCCGAGCTCGCCGAGGAGCCCGGGATCGCCGCGCCAGAAGCGGCGGACGTCGTCGCGGTAGCGGCCGTTCCACTCGGACCAGGGCGCCGGGAAGCCGCCGAGGCGGTAGCCGCCGGGGCCGAGATCCCAGGGCTCCGCGATCAGCTTGACGCCGTCGAGGGTCGGGTCCTGGTGGACGGCGGCGAAGAAGCGGCTGCGCAGGTCGAACTCGCCGTCGTCGCGGGCGAGCGTCGGCGCGAGGTCGAAGCGGAAGCCGTCGACGTGCATCTCCGTCACCCAGTAGCGCAGGCTGTCCATGACCAGGCGCAGCGCCTGCGGGTGCGCGAGATCGAGGGCGTTGCCGCAGCCGCTGGTGTCCTCGTAGTAGCGCGGGTTGCGGCGGACCAGGCGGTAGTAGGCGTGGTTGTCGAGGCCGCGCAGGCTGAGGGTCGGGCCGAGGTGGCTGCCCTCGCCGGTGTGGTTGTAGACGACGTNNGGATCACCTCGATGCCGGCGCGGTGCAGCGCCTTGACCATCGCCTTGAACTCGGCGACCTGCTCGCCGGCGCCGCCGCGGGCGTAGCGGGCCGCGGGGGCGAAGAAGCTGAGCGGGCTGTAGCCCCAGTAGTTGACCATGCCGCGCTCGGCGAGGTGGGCCTCGTCGAGGATCTCGAAGACCGGCAGCAGCTCGATCGCCGTGACGCCGAGGGCCCGCAGGTGCTCGATCACCGCCGGATCGCCGAGGCCAGCGTAGGTCCCGCGCAGCTCGGCCGGCACCGCCGGGTGGAGCATCGTCATGCCCTTGACGTGGGCCTCGTAGATCACGGTGTCGGCCCAGGGGATCGCCGGCCGGCGATCGCCCTCCCAGTCGAAGTCGTCGGCGACGACCACCGACTTCGGCGCCGACCCGGCGGAGTCGCGGCGGTCGTAGGCCATGTCGCCCGCCGGGTGGCCGTGGGGGTAGCCGAGGATCGGCCCGCGCCAGTCGGCGCGGCCGTCGATCGCCCGGGCGTAGGGATCGACGAGGAGCTTGGCCGGGTTGCAGCGGCGCCCCGACGGCGGGTCGAAGACGCCGTGGACGCGCAGGCCGTAGCGCTGCCCCGGTCGGCAGCCGCGGAGGTAGCCGGTGAAGACGCCCGCCTCGCCCGGGACGAGCTCGTAGACCGCCGTCGCCTCAGCCGCGTCCGCGCGGTCAAAGAGGCAGAGCTCGATCGCCGTCGCGGCGCCGCTGAAGACCGCGAAATTGACGCCAGCGCCGTCAAAGGTCGCCCCGAGGGGGATCGGCGAGCCGGGTTCGAGCGCCCTCTTCACCGGCCGCACGCTACAGCGAAGCGCGGCCGCGGCCAAGCCCGCGCGGACGCGGACCGCCGCGGCGACGTCCTGCGCTTCCCTTTTGCGGCCGGCCCTGCTACGGCGCTGGGCGATGGATCGCCACGCCGCGCGGGTCGCCGGAGTCACTGTCCCCCTCTTCTCTCTGCGCAGCCGCGGCTCGTGGGGAATCGGCTCGATCACCGACCTCGTCCCCTTCGCCGCGTGGATCGCCGACGCCGGCCTGCGCCTCGTCCAGCTCCTCCCCCTCGCCGAGGGCTCGGGCGCGTCGGCGTCGCCCTACGCGGCGCTCTCGGCCTTCGGCATCGATCCGATCTACATCGACGTCGACGACCTCCCCGGCGAGGCGGCGGGGACCTCGACGGGGCGCCTCGACGCCGGCGAGCGCGAGGCCCTCGCTACCGCCCGCGCCGCGAAGCGCGTCGACTACACCACCGTCGGCCGCCTCAAGCAGCGGGTGCTGCGTGCGGCCTTCGAGGACTTCTACGCCCGCGAGGCCCAGGAGCAGGGCGCGCTCGGCCGCGACTACATCGCCTTCATGGCCGCGCAGGCGCCGTGGCTCGACAACCTCGCCCTCTTCCGCGCCCTCAAGTCGGCCCACGGCGGCGTCGCCTGGTGGGACTGGCCGGCGCCGCTGCGCGAGCGCCACAGCGAAGCGCTGCGCCGCGCCCTCGCCGAGCACGAGCGCGAGATCCTCTACATCAAGTACCTCCAGTGGGTCGCGGATCGTCAGTGGCGCGCCGCCCGAGCGGCCCTCGCGGCGCAGCGCGTCGAGCTGATGGGCGACCTCCCCTTCATGGTCGACCGCGACAGCGCCGACGTCTGGGCCGACCGCGATCAATTTCGCATGGACATGTCGGTGGGCGTCCCCGCCGATCAATTCGATCCCGAGGGCCAGGACTGGGGGATGCCGCCCTACCACTGGGAGACGATGCGCAAGGACGGCTTCACCTGGCTGCGCCGGCGCTGCGCCTACGCCGGGCGCCTCTACGATCGCTTCCGCATCGACCACCTCGTCGGCTTCTACCGGACCTACATGCGGCCCTTCGATCGCCGCCGCGACGCCCGCGGGCGCCTGGTCCCCGGCGGCTTCTCGCCGGCGCGTGAGCCCGCCCAGCTCGCCCACGGCGAGGAGGTGCTGCGGGCGATGATCGGCGGGGCCGCGAGCGAGGGCGCCCAGCTGATCGCCGAGGACCTCGGCTGCATCCCCGACTTCGTCCCGCCGTCGCTCGCCCGCCTCGGCGTCCCCGGCTACAAGGTGCTGATCTGGGAGAAGGAGGGCGACGACTTCATCGATCCGCGCGCCTACCCGACGCTCTCGGTCGCCTGCTTCGGCACCCACGACACCGACCCGGTCGCGGCCTGGTGGGAGGGCCTCGACGCGGCGGAGCGGCGGGCCGCGGGGGCGCTCCTCGGCGCGCGCCCTGAGGCGACGCCCGCGGACTTCACCCCGGCGGTCCACCGCGCCCTCTGCGAGCGGATCATGGGCGCGCGCTCGGAGCTCGTTCTCCTGCTGATCCAGGACGTCCTCGGCGACCACGCCCGGATCAACACCCCCGGCACGCTCGGCGATCACAACTGGACCTACCGCCTGCCGGCGACGATCGAGGGCCTCGCCGAGGACGCGGGGATCAGCCGGCTGCTGGCGATGATCCGCGCGACCGCGGCCGCCGGCGGCCGGGCCTAGAGCCTCCGCGGTCGTCGAGCCGACGCCCGTTCCGTCTCGGCGACCGCAGCAGGACCTCCGTCGCGGCGCGCGTCTCGGCGACGCGACAGCCGCCGTCAACCTCGTCTCCGCGCCGAGCGACCGGACGCTTATGCGCCGCGACCCGCCCTCGACGCCGCGTCTCAGCGCGGCATCCAACAAGTCTTATAGGACATGTATAAAAAGACAGCGCGCTCTAGCGCCGGGTCGCCCTGCGGTAGGAGCGTCCCTTGATGCCGCGGTACCAGCGCTCGAAGTCGGCGCCGAGGACGTCGCGGCTCGCCCGGGCGACCGCCGGATAGCCGCCGTACTTGCTCGCGTAGCGGCCGCGGAGGTAGTCCTCGTAGACCGCGAGCGCCGCGGCCCCGTAGCCGCGGCCCGCCAGCTCCTCGGCGATCCGCGCCTGCATGTTCCAGTTGTGGTAGTGGTCGTCGGCGAAGTACTCGCGGACGAGGAAGGCGACGGCGACCTCCCGCGGGTAGGTGGCGATCGCGTCGAAGCACTCGCTGGCGCTGGGGAGCGCGCCGAGGACCGGGGTGATCATCGCGGTGACGACCGCGTAGCCGTCCTCGGCGGGATCGTGCGGCCGCTCGGTGTAGTCGCGGAGCACCCGCTCGAGGTCGTCGAGGATCATGCGCAGGGTCATCGCCGACACCGCGACCGGCCGGGCGAACTCGCGTTCGACCCGGCGATAGAAGCGGAGCGGCTGGTTCTCGTTGCCCGAGACCATCGACAGATCGGCGATGAACATCAGCTGATCGAGGTGTCGCCGGGCCAGCGGCGGGACCTGACCGAGCGCCGCCTGGGCCCCCCCGCGCGTGATCACCTGCTGGGCGACCTCCGGGTGCTCCGACGCGAGGTCGTAGGGCGCGCACCCAGGGAGGGCGAGGAGCGCCGCGACAGCGCACGCGGCCGCGGCGCGGCGGAGGCGAGCGGCGAGACCTCCAGCGACCTCTCGTCGGGATGATCGGGGCCGACGATCGCCGCGCGAGGCCGCAGGGGACTTCGGCCGAGGGTTGCGAGGGAGCAAGGCGGCGCCAGTCTACCCCGCCGACGCCGGCTCCGCTGCCCGCGGCGCGTCGACAGGCGCGCGCGATCCCGTAGACTGCCCGGCGATGGCCGACTCTCCCGCGATCGACCCCGCGCTCCTCGACCGCCTGCGCCGCGGCTTCCCCCTCCGCCTCGATCGCATGGGCGAGTTTTGGATCGCCGACGACAGGGTCACGCACCCGCGGGTCCAGGACGTCCTCCACGCCGGCCTCGACGTCAGCGAGGGCGGCGAGCCGACGATGCACCTCGGCGATCAGTGGTGCTACCTGACGGTCGACGACTGCTACCTCCGGGTGATCCGGGTGCGCTCGGCCGCTGACGGCGGCGCGCTGCTCCTCCAGCTCGACGACGGCCGCAGCGTCACACTCGACCCGACGACGCTGTGGGAGGAGCCCGATCAGGGCCTGCGCTGCGCCGTTCCGGCGCGGCGCAGCGGTCGACCGCTGAGCGCACGCTTCACCAACCTCGCGCAGATCGAGCTGGCGGAGCGCATCGATCTCGAGGCCGAGCCGCGACCTGAGCTGGTCGTCGGCGACGCGCGCTGGCCGATCCCCGAGTCCGCGCCCTGACCCCTCCACCCGGCCGCCGACGAGGGGCCTGCGGGGCTGTCCGAGAGTTCGCCGCGCAGGCTCGCGCCGCGCCCGGCGTCCTGCCTCTTGGTTTCGTGAGAGCGCCCTGACGGAGGCGAGCGCGCTAGAGCGCCGCCTGCAGGGGCACGCGGCTCCCTTCGTCGGCGACGACGGCGTCACACTCGACCTTGAGGAGCTCCTGCGTCCCGGAGACGCAGACGACGAGCGGGCCGAGATAGGCGAACCAGCCGTCGTCGCTGGTCGCCGCGAAGCGGATCGGCAGGCGCCGGCGCGCCTCCATCGGCAGCGCCCGCTGCTCGGCGATCAGCGCCCGCAGGTGCTCGATGGGATCGAAGTCGAGGCGCGCCGTCGCCTCGATCTCCGCCTCCGCGAAGCTCCACAGCGCGTCCTCCACGTACATCGCCTCGAGCGCCTCGAGCCTGCGGGCCTGCCACAGCTCCTCGTTGTCGCTCGCGTAGAAGCGGTAGGCGCGGCGGATCTCCGGCGGCACCGCGCGCGACGCCCCGACCCAGCGCGCCTCGCCGAGGGCCTCCTGGATGATCTCGCCGACGGACTCCCACGCGCTCGCGGCCCAGCCCACCGCGGTCGCGCTGGAGCCGGTCTTGCGCTCGATGAAGCCGTCGATGTCGTCCCAGATCGCGTCGACCTCAGCCCGCAGCGCCGCCTCGGTCGGCGTCCCCGTGCGGTGATGCGAGGCCGCGGCCGCGAGCACTCCGCGGAGCCGACGGGCGTCGTCCGGATGCGCCGCGAGCTCCCCGTCGAAGTGAAGCGCCCGCGCGGCGCCGTCGATCGCGAGGCGGTGGAGCACAGCCGGCGCGGAGCCCGGGACGGCGTCGCGGATCAGGTGTCCGTAGTGCACCGCCGCGAAGTAGCACGAACTCGACCGCCGAGGTGGCAGCGCGAGCGCGTGACCGCGGCGACCGTCGACCATGCGCGAACGTTCGCTCCCCCGCGGCAGAGACGGGGGCGGCGTCCGAGCTCCCCGTGGTCGACGTCGATCTCGACGCGCAGGACGAGGCCACGCCCCTGCTCATCGCCGACGGCGTAGGTCGCTGGCGCGCCGACGACGCGCGCGCTGCCTTCCGTGAGGTCGAGTGGACTCTCGCGCCCGTCGTGGACGCCTCACGGCGATGTCGGCGACGTTCGCGACGTCGGCTCGGCGCCGGGCCCGATGTAGCGGGCGGTCGGGCGCAGGAGGAAGTTCTGCCGGCGCTGCTCGAGGATGTGGGCGACCCAGCCCGCGGCGCGGCCGATCGCGAAGAGGGCCGTCGCCGAGCCCCGCGGCAGCGCCAGCGCCTCGGCGACGGCGACGAGGCCGAAGTCGAGGGTCGGCGCCGGGTGGCCCGAGGCCTCCATCGCCGCGCGGATCGACTCGAGGGCCTCGAGCGACTCGACCGCCGCGCCGCCGCCGGGGATCGAGCGGGCGACGTCGAGGAGGGCGGCTGCCCGCGGATCGCCGCCGGGGTAGAGGCGGTGACCGAAGCCCGGGACCTCGTCGCCCCGGGCGAAGCGCTGGCGGACGGCCGCCGCCGGATCGCCGAGCGCCGCGGCCTCGTCGAGGAGCCCCTCGACCCGCCGGCAGGCGCCGCCGTGGCGCGGCCCCGAGAGCGCCGCCAGGGCCGCGCTGACGCAGGCGTAGAGG
>JAGQIT010000089.1 GCA_020431135.1 Myxococcales bacterium
GTGTTGATCTTGGAGACGGTGCCCTCCTCGGCGTTGGCGATCCAGATGTACGAGTACTCTTTGCTCAGGCCGCAGCCGCACTCGCCCGGGTTGCCGCCCGTCTCACCGCCGTCGGGGATCGCCAGGTCGAACTTCGCGTTCGGCCCCGTCGACGAGCCGCTCGAGCCGCTCGCGCTATCGCTCGCGCTGCCGCTGTCGCTGGTCGCGTCGCTCGCCGAGGCCGCGTCCGCCGAGTCGCTGGTGGGGGGATCAGTCGCCGTCTGGGCGCCGGTCGGCGCGGTGGCGGACGCGGTCGACGACGCGCTGTCGCTGTCGACCGCGCCGCCGTTGCACGCGGCGCCGAGGACACCCGCAATTACGGCGAGTTGGGGGGAGAGTCTTTGTACCGCCACGTCGTCACCTTGTAGCTGCAAGCTCCGCCCGCATGCGCGCTTTTGTCAAGCTCGCTGGCGCGCGTCGGCGCCGGTGCGGCGTCGCGCGAGCGGCCGAGGCGGGCGCGAACCGCCGGATCGCCGGTGCGGCCGGCGATCGTGGTATTCCAGAACGGAACTCGATGGTAGGCGCGAGAGATGGCCCTCCGGGGAGGGAGGTCGAGTCTGCGAGCCCTGTCTCTTCGGGCGGCGGCGCCGTCGAGGACTGGTCGCCGCCGGAGGAGTTCGACGAGTACCGCCTCGTCCGGCCGCTCGGTCGCGGGAGCATGGGCCAGGTCTTCCTGGCGCAGGATCGTGTTCTCGATCGCCCGGTGGCGATCAAGTTCATCTCGTCCCTCCACGCCAGCTCGACCGAGCGCGAGCGCTTCCTCGTCGAGGCGCGGGCGGCGGCTCGCCTCCACCACCCGAACATCATGGCGATCTACCGGGTGGGCGAGCTCGAGGGCAACCCGTACCTGGTCTGCGAGTACATCCACGGCAAGAGCCTGAGCGAGCTCGAGCTGCCGCTGTCGTGGCAGCAGGCCCACAAGCTGGCGATCGGCCTCGCCCGCGGCCTCGCCAACGCCCACCGCCACGGGGTGCTCCACCGCGACGTCAAGCTCGCCAACGTCATGGTCGACGACCTCGGCGACGTGAAGATCCTCGACTTCAGCCTCGCCAAGCTGATCCGCGATCAGGGGAAGGGGAAGGGCAAGAAGCGGCGCAAGGGCAAGCTGCGGCGCGTTCAGCAGAAGGGCAGCTTCCCCGCCACGGGGGCGCCGATCCGCGAGATCGACGACGAGCCGGCCCACGCGGAGACGGCGAACTTCGCCGACGACGCGCCCCTCGACGAGCGCGAGCCGACGCGCGCGGAGGTCAGCCCGGCCGCGGCGTCGCCGGCGGTCGCCGAGACCCTCGAGGGCGACGTCGGGGTAGAGCCGGCGACCGCGGCCCCGCAGCCCGACGTCAACCCCTCGACGCGCGTCAACGCCAACGCGCTGCCGGCCGACGTCGTCGCGCGTATCGACGCGCTCGACGAGGCCTGGCGCGAGGAGACGATGCTCGCGCGCCTCGGCAACGTCCCGGACATCTCGGCGGTCGCCGACACGGCCCGCGGCGATCGCAACGTCGCCAAGCAGCCGGCGTGGGTCGACGACTCTCACCGCGGCGCCTCGCTGACGCAGGTCGGCGCGCTGATGGGCACGCCGCACTACATGGCCCCGGAGCTGTGGCACGGCGAGCCGGCGTCACGGGCCTCGGACGTCTACGCCGCGGGGATCGTCCTCTACGCGCTGGTCACCGGGCGCACGCCCTACGCCGGCCTGTCGCTCACCGAGCTCGCGGCGGCGATCCTCCAGGGCGGCTACCGGCCGCTCCAGGAGGTCGCGCCCAACTGCGACGCCCGCTTCGCGTCGATCATCGAGCGCTGCCTCAAGCTCCACCCGGCCGAGCGCTACGCCTCCGGCGACGAGCTCCGCTCGGCCCTCGAGATCCTGACGCCGATCGGCCAGAGCCTGCAGGTCCCGAGCGGCAACCCCTACCGCGGCCTGCAGGCGTTCCAGGCCGAGCACCGCTCCCTCTTCTTCGGCCGCAGCGTCGAGATCCGCGCGGTCGTCGAGCGCCTGCGATCCGACGCCTTCGTCCTCGTCGCCGGCGACTCCGGCGTCGGCAAGTCGTCGCTGTGCCGCGCCGGCGTCGTACCGCTGATCCAAGACGGCGCGATCGAGCCCGAGCGCACCTGGACGAGCGTGGCGATGATGCCCGGGCGCAAGCCGCTGCAGGTGCTGATCTCGGTGCTCGCCGAGTACCTCGACGTCGACGAGGAGACGCTCCACGCGATGATCCTCGAGTCGGCCGTGACCTTCGGCTGGTACCTGCGCAAGCAGCTCGGGGCGAGCCGCGGCCTGATCATCTTCATCGACCAGCTCGAGGAGCTGGTGACGATCAGCGACAAGGAGCAGGCGGCGCTCGTCGGCGCCGTGCTCTCGCAGATCTCGGCCGGGATCCCCGGCGTCCGCCTCATGGCCTCGGCGCGCGGCGACTTCTTGACCCGCGTCGCCGAGATCCCCGAGCTCGGTGAGGAGATCTCGCGGGCCATCTACCTCCTGCGGCCGCTGACCCGCGAGGGCGCGCGCGAGGCGATCTCCGGCCCGGCCGAGCTCCAGGGCGTCCGCTTCGAGAACAAGGAGCTCGTCGACGAGCTGATCGACGCCGGCGTCGAGGGCAGCCTGCCGCTCCTGCAGTTCGCGCTCGCCGAGCTGTGGAACGTCCGCGACGAGGAGGGCGGGGTGATCACGCGCGCCAACCTCGACGAGATCGGCGGGGTCACGGGGGCGCTGGCGCGGCACGGCGACGGCGTCCTCGCGTCGCTGCTGCCGCAGGCGCGGACCGAGGCCCGGCGGATCCTCGTCCGCCTCGTCACCATCGAGGACACCCGCGCCAACCTCACCGAGGACGAGCTCACCGGCGAGAACGCCGAGGCGCGGACGGCCCTCGAGGCGCTGGTCCGCTCGC